>NZ_CALLXM010000072.1 GCF_937875265.1 uncultured Acetobacter sp.
GCCGCCTTGTTGCTCTACCACTGGAATATTTTGAGCGGCAGCAGGCTGGGAATATCCTTGGTCGGGTAATGGCAATTTACAAGGTTCGGGATTTTTTGACGGGGAAGTTGATGGCGACTTTTCTGGATATGTTTACGTTGATCGTCATCTTGCCGTTTCTGTTTTATCTAAGCTCTACTCTTGCCTGGATGACGGTTGCCGCAGCGGGCTGTATCGGTCTGATAGTCGTAATCTTTATGGGGCCGGTTGCCCGTGTCATGACGGCTCAGATGCAGGCTGAGCGGGAGCGGAGTGCCATTTTGTATGAAACCGTTGCCGGTATTCGGACTCTTAAAACTCTGGCGTTGGAAAATACACGCAAACAAATCTGGGATGATGCAACGGCTATTGTTATCCGCTGGAAATTAGCGGTTGGGCGGATGTCCAATTGGCCACAAACTTTGGTGATGCCGCTGGATTTGTTTATTAGTCGTGGCATTATTATAATTGGAGCTTACTTGGCGCTGGTTAATCCTGCTTCTGTTGGGGTTGGGGGGTTGGTCGCTTTTATGATGCTTGGCGGACGTGTCGCGTCACCTCTGGTCGGCTTTGCAAAGCTCCTCGATGATTTCAATGAAGTGATGACGTCTCTGGGAGAGGCTGCTTCTGTCCTGAATCAGCCAACAGAAACCAAGGCTTTGACAACCGGAATGCGTCCTCAGATTAAAGGTGCGCTGTCGTTTGATAGTGTGGATTTCAGCTATCCGGGGTCTACAGCTAAAGCTCTGAACAACGTCAATTTTGAGGTGCCTGCCGGAACCATGCTTGGGCTGGTCGGGCGAAGTGGTTCTGGTAAATCGACCATTACACGTCTGCTTCAGGGGGTCAGTCGATCCTACACAGGTTATCTCAAGCTGGATGGAATTGATCTGCGTGAAATCAATCTGACTCATCTGCGGCGGTCATTCGGTGTCGTGTTGCAGGATAATTTCCTGTTCCGAGGGACTATTCGTGAGAATATTACTGCTGGTCGTCCAGGTTATACGATTGATGACGTTGTTCGCGCGGCACGTATGGCAGGTGCTGAAGAGTTCATTGAGCGTATGCCTGCTGGCTACGAGACTTTTATCGAAGAGGGCTCCACCAATATTTCCGGTGGCCAGCGTCAGCGCCTAGCAATTGCGCGTGCCGTGATTACTGACCCAAAGCTAATGATTCTGGATGAAGCAACGTCTGCCCTTGATCCTGAGAGTGAAGCATTGGTGAACGCCAACCTAGAGCGTATTGGTAAGGGGCGCACGATGGTGATCGTCTCGCATCGTCTGTCTTCTCTGGTCAACTGTGATCAGATCTGTGTGATGGATCAGGGGGCTGTGATGGATATCGCGCCGCATGACGTATTGCTGGAGCGGTGTGATATTTATCGTACCCTCTGGATGCAGCAGAACCGTCATACGGAAGGTAAAGCGAAAGCTGGCTCGTCTTCTCTGATCGCGGAAGGAGAATAAGCCATGAGTGAACAGGATATTGTGCCCTCAAAACAGACGACTGGTTCCGACGTGGGTATGGAAAGCGATTCCAATTTTCTGCGTCAGGCGGACGATCCTTATGCGCAGGGTGATATGCCCCCCGCCCTTCTGGAGTTCCACTCGCCCACAGCTGCACTGGTTAATATGCCACCGACAGCTTCAGCTCAGTATATTACTTGGCTGGTGGGAGCGTTGGTTCTGTCTTCGGTAACAGTGATGACTGTTTTCCCGCTTGATCGTGTGGTTTCAACGGAAGGGCGCTTAGTCTCGACAGAGCAAACCTTGCTTGTTCAGCCGTTGGATACCTCCATCATTCGCTCTATCGACGTGCGAGAAGGCGATTTTGTTCATAAAGGTGATGTGCTCGCACATCTCGATCCGACATCTAGCGGCGCTGATATTGATAATATGCGCGCGCAAAACGAGCAGTATCAGGCTGAAGTTGATCGTCTCACAGCAGAAGCGCAGGAGCAGACGTATAAGGTTGACCCGAAAAATCCTGCATCGCTGCAGCAGGCAGAAGCGTTCCTGCGTCGTAAAGCTGAGTTTAACGCCAAGGTCAGTAACTATGACAAGCAGATTGCCAGTTTGCAGAATGATTTGCAGGGCTATCTAGCAAGTGCAGCAATGTATGCTTCTCGTGTGAAAGTGGCGTCGGATGTGCATAAAATGCGAATGCAACTCCAAAAGGATCAAGTTGGTAGCAAACTCTCAACGCTGAGTGCACAAAATGAGCTTATGGAAGTGGAGCGCTCCCAGATTGCTGCACAGCAACAGGCAGGGAGTACGCAAAACAAGCTGGCAGGGCAGGTAGCTGAAAAAGAAGGGTATATTCAAAACTGGAAAGCGGAAGTTTATCGCGACTTGGTCACGGCGCAACATCATCTTTCTGAATCAAAAGGATCTTATCAGAAGGCTGTTTTGCATAATAGTCTGGTCACTCTGAAAGCAGATGAAGACGCAGTTGTTTTGAATATTTCTAAAGTATCGGTAGGATCAGTACTGACAGCCGGCCAGAAAATTATGACTCTGGTGCCGGTAGGTAAAGGTCTTGAAATCGAAACAGTGATGTCCGGCAAGGATGCCGGGTTTGTAAGGCTTGGCGACAAGGCACTCGTTAAATTCGCGACCTTCCCGTACCAGCAATATGGTGGTGCAGATGCGTCTATCCGCACCATTAGTGCGGACTCCTTTGTTGGTGGATCTGCTGGCGGTGGGCAACAGGATAACGAGGTTACTCCGGATACGAGCAGTAAAGAATTTTATCGTGTTCGCTTACGTGTTGATCGTTATACGTTGCACGGTGTACCAAGCTTCTTCCATCCGCAGCCAGGTATGCCGGTTACAGCCGATATTCGCGTTGGGAAGCGCACAATTATGCAATACCTGCTGAATAGCTTCATGCCGCTGATGACGGACGGCATGCGTGAACCCTGATGGGCTTACAGATTGCTGACATTCTTCAGGGAAGGAGCGCACTATGCTACGGGGTCTGATTAGTCGGCTTTTTAGTCGTAGTAATGACGCATCAGTTGACAGCCGGCTGACACAGGCCAAAGCATTGCTGGAGCAAGGGGAGGCGACCAAAGCCTTTACGTTGTTGACAGTCATTGCGAGGGAAGGCCAGCCTGAGGCTCAGTTTCTTGTGGGGCAGGCGTATCTGAGTGCCCAGGGTGCTCCTCCCAACCTGATAGAGGGCGCGCGCTGGACGCGGCGCGCAGCGCAGAAAGGCTGGAACCGAGCAGCCTTTATTCTGGCAACACTCTACTTGCATGGCCTTCCCAAAGAGGTTGAAGGTGACAGTCTTTCTTCTGTTTTTGAGGACTATAAAGAGCGCGAAAAGTCACAGCCCGATTATTACAAGGCTGCCCGTTGGGCGAAGCAGGCGGCCGAAGCTGGGGATGTAGACGGGCAGGCCCTGTATGGCTACGTGCTGAGTGCAGGCCCTGACGATATACGAGATCAGACTCAGGCCTTGCAATGGTATCAAAAGGCGGCAGATGCGGGGTGTCTGCAAGGGCATCTGGGGCTAGGGCTTGCTGCTCTGAAAGATGCCCAGACTTATGAGCAGTATGCTCAGGCTGCGGAGGAACTGCAGAAAGCAGCTGACGGCGGGTTGGGAACGGCGCTGTATCTGATGGGTGTCATGACCGAACGCGGCAGCGGCGTTCCGCAGGATTATGTTCTTGCAGCGGCCTATTTTGGACAGGCTGCTGAGAAAAATGTGCGTGGCGGACAGGCAAAATATGGCCTGGCCCTTATGGCTGGCAAAGGAATTACGCGGAACAGGGACCGTGGGGAAAGCTGGCTGCGTAAGGCTGCGCTGGCTGGGGATGCTGAAGCTGCAGCGATCCTTGGTGACTGGTATGGTCGCGGGATAGATCTGCCTCCCAACTATGCAGAAGCCATTTCCTGGTATCGTTTTGCGTCTGAGCATGGTCATGCGGCCTCAAGCCATACGCTCGGTACTATTTATCTGGCAGGTGTTGGTGTTCCGAAAGATCCAGAGGCCGCGGCACAGTGGTTCAAACTTGCCTCAGAGCAGGGCGACATGCAGGCCACGGCTGATCTGGGCAATCTGGTGCTGGAGGGCGAAGCTCCTAAAGAAGACGGACAGGCTCTGATGGAGTTCTACAAGCATGCCGCTGAAGAAGGGGATATGCTTGCCGCGTTCAACTTGGGCGTTGGCCTGGCGCAGGGTGTTGGTGGCGAACGTGATGAGGCAGAAGCATTGCTGTGGCTGCATAAAGCCGCTGAAAAAGTTGTGAATGCCCAGTACTGGTATGGGCAGCTGTTGTTACAGGGGCGTGGTGTTCCGCAAAACCTTGAAGAAGGACGCGCCTGGATCCAGAAAGCAGCTGAAGCTGAGATGGTGGAAGCCGAAGTCACATATGCCGATCTGCTGGTCATGGGGGTTGGCGGACCTAAAGACCATACTGAAGCGCTCAGGTTGTATAGGCAGGCTGCGGAACGGGGCACGGTTTCAGCCATGTTCTCGGTTGCGGCTCTATATGGCGGTGGACATGACGTGCCGGAAGACCGGACACTTGCGCGCGAATGGTTCCTTAAGGCTGCCGAGCACGGTCATCCGGCTGCTCAACTCATGATTGGGCGCTATTACGCCAATGGTCTGGGTGGTGAAAAAGATCTGGAACAGGCGCGTGTGTGGTACCGGAAAGCGGAATCTCAGAATGTGGCACAGGCCAGTGCAGAACTGGCAAGTATCGGGACGGGTGGCACAGTGCCTCTGCCGGCAGAAAGCTAAAAGCCGGTCATAAAAGGATTATAGTGTGGTGAGCAGAGAGTTGGTCCTCTGATGGCGCGTTCGGGCGGTAAGCAGAGGACTCTGTCTGGCTTTGTCACTCAGAGTGATCGGCTTACGTGGGAAGAATGGGCCAGTGCGCAGGCTCAGGACTCCTTTCGGCAAGGGAATGCAGCCTGGCAGGCGGGGCAGCAGGCCGAAGCATGGGACTGGCTGGAGCGCGCTAACCGGCAGGCACGGGATAATCCGCATGTCATGTTGGCACTGGCGCTGGCACGTCAGGCTGTGGGTGATAGTGACGGTGGCATTGCTCTTCTGGAAACTCTTTTAAGCCGCTTTGATTTTCGTGAAGGTTGGGTTCTGCTTGCTACTTTTCAGCAGACAGCGGGGAATGGCGCTGCGGCGCTGCGTGCGCTGGGGCAGGTTTTATCTCATTTTTCTTGTACAACAGAAATAGTAAAACTTGCTGATAATATCACACGGCTAAATGGTATTGCGGGCTGGTGCGGCTTGCAGGGTGATGGCACGCTTGTGCTGGGTGGTGCTGCCGCAGGGGATGCGCCTGTGGTGCGGCTTGATGGTCAACCTGCCAAAATGGTGCGTAAAAAAGCGGGATGGGTCTGCCCTGTCGGGTGGCAGAAATCAGGTAATTTAGATCTTTGTATTTCAGGCGTGCCATTTTTGTTGGGAACTCCTCTTCAGCCACGTGTGATCGCGCGGAGTGAAGGGCTGGTTGAAGCCGGGCCTGACGGGCTGAGTGGCTGGGTCTGGCTCCCACATGATGCGGATCGTGTTCCCGTTGTGCAGATACAGGATGCCCGTACCGGAAAAACCCTGCGCACACTCAAGGCAGAGGCGCTCAGCGTTTCAGTCAGTTCCGATGTGCCCCTGGCCCGATACCGTGCTTTGACAGTGCCGTGGGATGCTTTGCCGGATGGGCCCCTGCGGGTGATAGGGCCAGACGGGCGTGATCTTGCCGGTAGTCCGCTGGATGTGCGGCTGGAGCGACGGTCTGCCAGCCAGAGTGTGCAGGCTCTGGCCCGAACGATGGAGGTTGGTGACCGAAAAAAAACAAGACAAGTTCAGGTCTTTCCGGAATTTATTCCTGTTCCTGTGCAGGATACTGTCACGGAAACACCGCAGGTTTCCGGTCAGCATGCGGCTATAGCGATTGTGATCCCGGTTTATCGGGATAAGGCGCGGACTCTGGGGTGCCTTGAGGCCGTCAGTCAGACGGTTCAAACCCGTAAAATACCAGTCATTATCGTTAACGATGCACCGCCGGACCCGGATTTAGTTCAGGCTGTTGAGGGCTTCGCTGCGCAGGCTGGCTTCCGGGTGTTGACGCATAAGCGCAACCTTGGCTTTCCATCAGCCGTGAATACTGGCCTGAGGGCCGTGGCGGGCCATGATGTTATTGTGCTGAACAGTGACACATTGGTGGCAGAGGGCTGGGTGGAGGAACTGCGGCGTATAGCCTATGTCTCGCCAGAGACAGGCACCGTGACCCCCTTTTCCAATGACGCCAGCATTCTGTCCTACCCCTCACCCAATCAGAAAAACCCTGTTCCGGATCTTGCGCAAACGGAACGCCTGATGGCGCAGGCACAGGCTGCTAATGCCGGTCAGGCCATGGAAATCCCTACGGCCAATGGCTTCTGTATGTATATCCGTCACGATTGTCTGGCTCAGATCGGGTTGCTGCGTGAGGACGTTTTTGCGCAAGGTTACGGTGAAGAAAATGATTTCTGCATGCGCGCCCGTGCGTTGGGGTGGCGGCATCAGGCTGCACCGGGGGCGTTTGTCGCGCATGTTGGCTCGGCGTCGTTCGGGGGAACGCGTACCGGCCTGATGCGGCGGAATGAAGCTATTCTTGGCCGCCTGCATCCTGGCTATCATGAAATGGTAGCGGCATGGATTTCAAAGGATCCGCTGTTTAAAGCACGTCGCCGGTTGGACCTTGTGCGCTTCCGGGCCGGGGCTACACCAACGGGTGCACCGACAAAGCAAAGCCGCAAACGTCGGGCCATGGTGCTGGTCACGCATGATTATGGCGGCGGGGTTGAGCGCGTAGTGCGTGGGCGTGTCAGGGCTTTGTCCCGCCGAGGGTTTAGGCCTCTTTTGCTGCGCCCTGTAGAAGGGGGCTGTCTGCTGGAAGATGGGACACCCAAAGCAGACGCTTACCCCTCTCAGCATTTACGGTTGCCGGAAGAGTGGCCTTTGCTGGTACGTCTGTTAAAGGCGGAAGGGGCGACAGGGGTGGAGGTGCATCATATGGCCGGGCATAACCCGGTTCTATATGGTCTGCCAGAGGCGCTTGGCTGCCCTTATGATGTCCATATTCATGATTATATGTGGTTTTGTCAGAGAATTTCTTTGATGGGTCCGAAAGGGCGCTATTGTGGTGAACCGGAGACAGCCGGGTGTGAAACCTGTGTGGCACTTCTGGGTCGGAATATGGAGGAAGAGGTTTCCGTCGCGTTTTATCGCGCACGGGCGGCTGAGTTTTTACGCGCGGCGCACAAAATTCATGTGCCGTCACGGGACAGTGCAGCACGCATGCGGCGGCATTTTCCCGGTCTGACCTGTAAGGTACAGGTTCTGGAAGATGATGCCGCCCTGTGTGCAGAGGGCGAGGCCGTAAGGCTGGGTGCGCTGGCTGAGCCGGGTGGGTGTGTTCCCGGTGTGGGCATTATGGGGGCGGACAGAAGTGAGCGCGTCCGGGTCTGTGTCATTGGCGGCATCGGGAAAGAGAAGGGGTACGATGTCCTGCTGGCTGCTGCACAGGATGCAGCCCTTCGTGCCTTACCGCTCGAGTTTGTGATTGTGGGCCATACGATGGATGATGAGCCCCTGATGCGTACCGGTCATGTTTATATCACGGGCGAATACAAGGAAGATGAGGCCGTTTCCCTGATCGCCTCCCTGCAGGCGGATTATGCATTCCTGCCTTCCGTCTGGCCGGAAACATGGTGTTTTACGCTGGGGCTGGCCTGGAAAGCGGGGCTTAAAGTGGTCGCATTTGACTTGGGAGCCCCTGCAGAGCGCATCCGTCTAACAAAACAGGGCGTTTTGTTAGAGACAGATCTTTCAGAAAAGACCCTGAATGACGTATTGATACGCCTTGGATGCATTGATGAGTTAAGGGCTGGAATGCGTCTGTCTAATAACCTTTTCTTTACCGGCCCATGATTTTTTGATTTACACTTTATTTGAATCGTCACGACGGAAGAGGTTTTATGTCACAGACTACCCAGACGCCTGCCCCGCAGCGGATTTCTGACCTTAAGGTATCGGGACATCTGATGACGCTTCAGACCGGCCTGTTCTGCGTTTTTCACGCACCGGGCCAGCAGCCGCCGACAGGCGCAGGTCTGCCCGGTGTGCGTATTTCCCAGCCGCCAGTGCGGGATGCGGGAAACATCAGCATCGTGACATTTGAAGAAGATGGCTGGCTGGGTGGCCAGAATGGCGCTGCGCTGATTCGTGTGCAGAATGGCCCGGCTCAGATCCTTGTGACGGTTTATCAGGAACTTGGTTCTCCGCATGATGCCCCGCGTTTGCAGGTTGTTCAGCTGAGCCACAATGCGAATGCCGGTCCGGTTGCGCAGCACGCGCAGGGTGTTCCCGCAGCGCAGGTTCAGGCTCCAGCAGCTGTTCCTGTTCAGACGGCTCCGGTTCCGGCTGGCGCCCGCTCACATGCAGCAGAAATAGCAGCCCATATTCAGCGGCGCGGTGATGTTGTCTCCCGCGTTGGGGAATGGATGGGTGAGCCGGGAAGCCATGCGTGGATTGAAGGCTTCGGTGTTGCCACGTCCGACCTGATTTCGGCGGATGAGATTGAATATCAGGCGGTACTGGGCAAGGGCTGGCTTTCTCCCTGGGTTGAAGGTGGCAAATATTGCGGCAGCCGAGGCATGGCGCTGCCTATTCTTGGTCTGTGTATCCGCCTGAAGGGTAAAGCCGCTCAAAAATTTATCTGTCGCGTAACAGCAACCTTTACGGACGGTACACAGGTTGGTCCGGTGGACAGTGGTGAGCCAATTGAGGCCACAAGCCTTGCGCCGCTAGAAGCATTTTTGCTGGAAATTCTGCCGCGTGAAGAGGCTGGTTCACCCAAAGGGCGCCGTGGCGGTAAGGGCCGTGGCCGGAACGCTGAGGCTGAAGCAGAAGCCGCGGCTGACCTGGCTGCCTTGCTGGAAGATGAGCTGGAAGAGCTTGAGGGGCTGGGAGACCTCCAGGCAGCTGAAGAGTTCGATCTTTTTGTAGAAGAAGAGCCGCAGGTTGAAGAGGCTCCGCGTAAGCGGCGCCCCGGTCGTCCCGCTAAAGTGATTCCAGCCGCACCCGAGCCGGTGAAACAGGTGGCGCGTGGTAGAAAAACTGCTGTCGTCGCGCCCAAAGCTGCTTCGGCTAAAGGCCGTCCGGCAACCCGGACTGGCGGTCGTGGCCGCAAGGCACCGTCCCGGCGTTAAAAGTCCCCATGGGTCTGGTTTGAAAAAACCGGACCTGCCCGGGGAGGTGGTGCCATAACAATACAGGTAATCCATTGAAGTATCTTTTCATTCACCAGAACTTCCCCGGACAGTACCTCCATCTCGTGCGTCATCTGGTTCAGGCCGGTGGGCATGAGATTGTTTTTATCAGCGAAGATAATGCTAATCTTATTCCCGGTGTCCGACGGGTGATCTACCGTGTGCCGCGTCAGGCCACGGAACAGGCGCATCCGGGCGCGCGCGAGTTTGATCTGGGTCTGTTACGGGCCGAGGCCGTGGCAAAAGCGGCAACCACGCTCAAAACGCTTGGGTTCGAGCCGGATATCATCATCGGTCATCATGGTTGGGGAGAACTGCTGAATATTCAGGATGTCTTCCCCGGCGTGCCGGTGCTGGGCTATTTTGAGTTTTATTACCATACCGAGCCGGGCTTTGATGTCGGGTTTGACCCGGAATTTCCCATGCAGCTGGCCATGATGCCGCTGGTGCGGGCCAAAAATGCCGTTAATCTTCTCGCTCTTACAGCACCAGGTTACGGGCAGACGCCTACAGAGTTCCAGAAAGGTGCTTATCCGGCCTGGGCGCAGGACAAGATTACAGTCCTGCGTGAAGGGGTTGATCTGGACGTATGTTGCCCGGACCCCACAGCGCATCGTCGTAAATTCAGCATTAAGGATGTGCATGTTTCTCCAAAAGAGAAGCTGATTACGTATGTCTCGCGGGATCTTGAGCCGTATCGGGGGTTTCATGTCTTTATGCGGGCGTTGCCCCGGATTCTGAAAGAACAGCCTAATGCCCGCATCATCATGGTGGGGGGGGATGGCGTCAGCTATGGCGCACGTCTGCCGTCCGGTTCATGGCGGGAGCGTATGCTGGCAGAGCTGGGTGGGGAGCTTGATCTTTCCCGCGTCCATTTTGTCGGGAAAGTGCCGTATGATGCCTTTCTGGCTCTGCTCCAGCGGTCCGATGTGCATGTTTATCTGACGTACCCGTTCGTGGCCTCCTGGTCTCTGCGTGAGGCCATGGCTGCCGGATGCGCGATTGTGGGCAGTGCCACCGCACCGGTTGAAGAGTTTATTGAGGATGGTGTGACCGGGCGTCTGGTGCCCTTTACGGAACCGGACAAGATTGCCGAAGGTGTTCTGGAACTGCTGACGGACACCAAAACCGCTAAGAAAATGCGGCAGGCTGTGCGGGCCAAAGCTGAACAGACTTTGTGCATGAAGGCGTATCTGGCGCAGTATGAAGCGCTGATTGCCCGTCTGGTTGCAGCTCATCAACCAGCGTCTGCCCAGCAGGATGCATCGGTTCAAAGCCCGACACCCCGAAAAGCGAAAACACCAAAACGCAAAGCTGTTGCTGCGCCAGTAAAGGCCGTGGAGCCTGCGCCCGTTAAAAAGGTGCGGCAGCCTGCTGCCCGGAAAGCAACTCCTGCACAGGCTGTTGCAAAACGAGCAGCACCGGTGCGGGTGAGTGCGCATGCCGCCAGCGTGCCGCGTGTTCGTGCCACGCGTGCTGGTGCGCGCAAGAAAAAGGCGGATCTGGTTTCATCCTGATCCGCCGGGTCGTTTTTCAGTCTGTTCTGCGTGTTCAGGTGTGAAGAGAAACAGACTGGTTCACGTGGTTCGCCAGTTCAATAATCATCTTACGCATGAGTGCGGCGATATTGGCATCGGTGCTGACATCGCCTGTTTCAGACAGATGCACTCTGTCCCGGATCAGCGGCTTGTTCGGGTCCAGTGGCAGAACGGCCCAGTTGGCATCCAGAATGGCTGACCCGTTCTCATCCACATCCAGACGCGAAATATTTATCTGTACACGCAGTGTAGCGGCATCAGCCAGAGGCTGGTCGGTAATCAGCTCGTTGGGATGAGAGACGGCAATCTGATTGGTAATCAGGTCCGTAATGCCTAGGGAAAGACGCGTGGCCCAGCGGGATTTGGGGCTGCGAACAATCTCTTCCCCCTTGCGCAGCACAATATCCTGCGAATCCAGATAATCCGGTAGCACTGCGCGGCTGATCTCAATGGTAGTGGCGCGCGCTGACAGATGCGGTTGGCGCACTTCCTGATCAGACGGCATGCCCAGCGTGTAAAGCCGTAGAGGGGGAGATGCGCAGGAGGTCAGCAGTGTGCAGCCTGAAAGCAGGGCAACGCAGGAGAAGCGGCGCAGGGTGAGCATCATGGACGGCGTCCCATCAGCAGGAGTTGCGGGTTGCGTTCAACATCACTGGAGAACCCGCGCAGAGAGGCTGCTGCAGCTGCAATATCACGCAGGGCGGCATCCAGGTTGGCACGGTCTACGGAACGCGGGGAGATAATGGTCTGGAGCGTATCCAGCGTTTTGGTGGCGGAGGCCAGGGTGGCATGTACATCTGTACCACGATCGGTCAGCTGATCCGTGCTGGTTTGTAACAGCTTATCCATTTTCAGGAGTGTGGTGTCCAGCTTGGCCTGAAGGTCCCGAATCGCGTCAGTGGCTGCCTGAACCGTATCATGCGAGCGGTCTGTTGTGACTTTTACGCTTGCAATCAACGGTGGCAGGTCCGTGTTCATCTTGTCGCTTAGCGTCTTGATGGAGAGCAGCGTGGCATCGGCATGGCTGGCAATGTCCTTTACCGGCAGGTCGCTCAACGTGTCTTTCAGCTTTTCCATGGTGGATAGACGGGCAGGGATTTCCAGTTCGCCGGTAATGCGCGGATGCAGAATGGCGGGTGTGGATTTGTCAAAATCCAGTTCGATATTCGATTGTCCGGTTACAAAACTCTGAAGATTCAGTTCTGCCCGCAAACCATTGGCGATCATTTCCTGCATGCTTACCTTGGTGCCACCCGGTACGTCGCGTACGATATGGATCTGGTCGGGTTCAAGCGTCAGTGCAACGGGGATGTAGGCTTTGCGGTCAAGCGGATCAAAGCGCAGGGTAATGCTTTTAACAGTCCCTACTTTCACGCCTCGGAAATTGACAGGGGCCCCCACGGCAAGGCCTGTAATGGAGTTTTGGAACACCACCACAGCCTCACGCGAGGGAGCGAAGAAGCGCATGTGCCCAAACAGCATGATCACGGCCAGCGCCAGCGCGCCACCACCCAGAACGAAGGCTCCGATCAGGGTTTTATGGTTTGTGCTTTCAGCCATGAACGCTCAGCCTTTCGTCTCATTTGTTGGGGAAATGTCCGCCTGACGGTTCATAAAAGCCATTACTTCCGGAATGGTGCAGTGGTCCCGCAAATCCCGGGGGGCACCGTGTGCAATGGGCGTGTGGGTTTTGGCATCCAGAAAAATGCCGTCATCTGCAATGGCAAACAGGCTTGGTAACTCGTGACTGACAATCACGATGGTTGCACCCAGCCCGTCCCGCAGGGTCAGAATCAGGTCATCCAGCCGGGCAGAGGTAATGGGGTCCAGCCCGGCGGAGGGCTCATCAAAAAACAGAATATCCGGGTCCAGCGCAATGGCACGGGCAAGGCCTGCGCGTTTACGCATCCCGCCTGAAATTTCGGAGGGCATCAGGTCAATCGCCTGTTCCATGCCCACAAAGCCCAGCTTGAGTTCTACCAGACGGCGGATGATATCTGGCGGCAGGGAGGTAAACATTTCCATAGGCAGGGCAACATTTTCCCCCACCGTCATGGAACTCCACAGGGCCGCACTCTGGAACAGGACGCCAAAGCGATGGTTGATGTCCGTACGGCGCTTTTCATTCTGCGCCCAGTAATCATCCTGCCCGACAAGAATTTGCCCGGCGGTGGGACGCAAAAGGCCGATCATGCTTTTCAGCAGAGTGCTTTTTCCGCAGCCTGAGCCGCCCATAACGGCAAAAATAGAGCCGCGTTTCAGGTCAAAAGAGACGTTCTGCTGAATAATTTTAGAACCGAAGGAAAGGCGCAGGTCTCGCACGGAGATGAGGGTTTCTGTCTCGGTCATTCTTAAAACCCCAGTGCGTTGGCCATGACGGCAAATACCGCATCCATGGCGATAACGCCCACAATGCCGATTACCACGGCGCGTGTTGCGGCGATGCCCACATCGGCGGCGCTGCGTCCTGCCTGAAGGCCGACGCGGCAGGCTGCAAGGGCAATGAAGCTGGCAAAAAAGAACGATTTAACAAAACCAAACATAAACTCTTGCAGAGATACACCTTCAAACGTGGTGTTCAGATACCCGAGAGGTGAGATGTCCATCATGCTGACAGCCACGACAAACCCACCGAAAATCGCGATGATTGTGCCGTAGATGTACAGCAGCGGCATCATAAGTCCGAGTGAGAGGATGGATGGCAGGAGGATGTAGCTGGATACCGGAATGCCAAACACTTGCAGGGCATCAATTTCTTCATTGCCCAGCATGGTGGAAATACGGGCGGCGTAAGCTCCCCCTGTGCGTCCGGCCATGACAATGGCTGTCATGATAGCTGAAATTTCACGTGCGCAGGCAATACCAACCAGATTGGCCACGTAGATTTCTGCCGCAAAGCGTCTCAGTTCCACCAGCCCGACAAACGCCAGAATGGCTCCCACCAGAAAGTTCACCACGCCAACAATCAGAAGGGCGGAAGGGCCAGCATTCCATAGATCGGATGCCAGATCCTTGAAGCGCATCCCGCTTTTGCCGGACAGCGTCTTGCAGGCCCCGCGTGCAGTTTCCAGCGCGAGTTCTGTGACTGTGCCTGTTTCATTCAGAATATTGAGGGTGTTATTTCCGACGCGCTCCAGAAGCGGTGGCGGCTTGCGAGGTGCCGTCTTGCCGGGGGCCGGGGCTTCGGGCAGCAGGGCCAGCAATCGCTGGGCGGGAGCGGGCAGACCTTTCGGGTCAAAATGGAGGCCAGCATGGCTTGCGGCCTGTTTAACATCCCATAAAAACGCAATCAGCGCGGAGTCCCACCCTGTAACATCCTGAATGTTAAACGTCAGGACGCCCGGTCCATGTGCTTGCGCCAGTCCGTCAGACGGGAAAGGGGCCATGCCGCCATCCTGCACGCTCCATATGCCCTTCAGCACAAGCTGCGGGGCGGCAGGAGGACCTTCCAGCGTCCACACAGGTTTTTCAGAAGCCTGCGTCTGGAGGGGCAGGGCAGCAAGGGGGCTTTGATCAGTCATGATATACAGCAATATTAGGGTACGGTTTCTGGGCTGACCACCCCCGGTGGTGAGTGTGGCGGCCATGTGCTGAGAGAAAGGCTGTGGTGGGGCAGCCATTGCGGCGGGGCAGAGGGTCCGCTAGATGCAGCCATGTTTTGCCGGCGCTCTGGCCGGATTTCTCAATTTTATGCGGGAGTTCTTCATGCGACGCAGACGCGGCCGCCCACTGGATGGCTGGCTGGTGATCGACAAGCCTTCCGGGGTGACATCTACCCGGATGGTCGGTCAGGCCAAACGGATTTTTGATGCGCAGAAAGTGGGTCACGGTGGAACGCTGGACCCCTTGGCAACAGGCCTTCTGCCGCTGGCCTTCGGGGCGGCCACCAAAACCGTGCCGTACATTATGGATGGCACAAAAGTTTATCGCTTTACCCTGAAGCTGGGTGAAGCGCGGGATAGTGACGATGCCGATGGCAACGTGACATCCGTGTCTGACGTGCGCCCCACGGATGATGAACTGCGGGCTGCTCTTCCGGCCCTGACAGGGGATATCATGCAGGTGCCGCCGGTGTTCTCCGCGCTGAAGGTTGCCGGGGAACGCGCCTATGACATGGCCCGTGAAGGCCGCCCGCCAGAATTGCCGCCGCGCCCTGCACGGGTAGACCGGTTTGAGCTGATCGAACGGCCTGATCAGGATACGGCGATCTTTGAGGTCGAATCCGGCAAGGGCGTGTACATGCGTGCGCTGGCGCGCGATGTGGCGCTGGCCTGCCGCACTGTTGGGCATATTACCGCGCTGCGCCGCCTGCGCGTGGGGCCTTTTACGGAGGCCGATGCGATTGTTCTGGACAAAATTGTCCTAAACGACGACAACGCGCATGCCTCACCGGAACTGCTACGTCCGGTCGCGACCGCGCTGGCCGACATCCCGGCGGTGGCCCTGACCAGAGACGAAGCAGTGTCCTTGTTGCACGGACAGGCGCTTAGCCTTGTCGATCTGATGGATCGTCTCCCTCAGATTGATGAGGACGCACCCATCCGGGCCATGGAAGGGGGGCGCGTACTGGGCCTTTGCCGTCGTGAAGACGGTTTCCTGCGTCCTGTGCGGATTCTCTAGAACCTTCTTTGTATGGAGACATGTGATGTCGATTACCGCAGAACGCCGCACGGCAGTGATCAGTGAATACCAGACGACCCCTACGGACACCGGTTCACCGGAAGTACAGGTCGCGATCCTGACCGAGCGTATTGTTAACCTGACCGAGCATCTGAAGACCCACGCGAAGGATTTCCATTCCCGTCGTGGTCTGCTGATCCTCGTTGGTCGTCGTCGCAGCCTGCTCGACTACCTGCGTCGCAAGAGCCAGAGCCGCTACGAAACGCTGATCGGTCGTCTCGGCCTGCGTCGCTAAGACCAGAGTTAAAGGTGCAGAGGGTGCGGTTGCCGGGTGATGCCGTAAGCCGCACCCTTTCCCTTTTTCGGGCTGTTGTGTGATGATAGCCCTGCGCGTGAAGGCCATGCTGGTCTTTGCGTCTGAATAGTCAAACGGCCACAGGTATGAGTGCGGGATCATGATCCTGGCGGGCCACGGCGTTTCCGACCACATGGCGCCTGGGTGGTTTTGCCACCAGTCACCATGCCGTCCGAGGCGCTGTCCGCTCCTTCGGTTCTCCCCCCGCCGGTTCGTGTGGCCTTGAGTAAAATGTAAGGCAGAACTGTATGTTCAATTACTACCGTAAAGAAATCGAATGGGGCGGTCGCCCGCTGGTGCTGGAAACGGGTAAAATTGCTCGTCAGGCCGACGGCGCCGTGGTTGTCACCTATGGTGAAACCGTTGTGTTGTGCACCGCTGTTGGTGCAAAATCAGTTAAAGCTGGTCAGGATTTCTTCCCGCTGACCGTCAACTATCAGGAAAAAGCCTACGCTGCGGGCAAGATCCCCGGTGGCTTCTTCAAGCGTGAAGGCCGTCCGTCCGAGAACGAAACCCTCGTTTCTCGTCTGATCGACCGCCCGCTGCGCCCGCTGTTCCCGGAAGGGTTCCGCAACGAGGTGCAGGTTATTGCTACCGTGCTGACGCACGATATGGAAAATGACCCCTCAGTCGCGGCTCTGATTGGTTGCTCCGCAGCGCTGACGCTGTCTGGCATTCCCTTCTTTGGCCCGGTTGCTGCTGCTCGCGTTGGCTTCAAGGATGGCGCGTTCATCCTGAACCCCACCCTTGAACAGATGGCTGATGCCGCTCTGGATCTGGTTGTGGCCGGCACGGAAGAAGGCGTGCTGATGGTGGAATCCGAAGCGTCTGAACTGTCTGAAGACGTGATGCTGGATGCCGTGACCTTCGGGCACGCTGCGTTCCAGCCGGTGATTGAAGCCATTATCTCTCTGGCTGAACACGCTGCAAAAACCCCGTGGGATCTGCCGGAACCCTCCAAGGAAAAGCAGAAGCTGCGCACCCGCATTGACAAGGTTGGCCGCAAGCTGATCGCTGATGCGTATAAAGAGCAGAAGAAGCAGGCACGTTACGAAAAAATTGGTGCAGCCAAGGAAGCGATTCTGGCCAAGCTGGCTGAAGAAGAGCTGGACGTGGATGCCGCCAAGCCGATGCTGAAGGATCTGGAAGCCGACGTCGTTCGTACGTCCGTGCTGAAGACCGGCATGCGTATTGACGGGCGTGATCTGGTAACGGTGCGTCCGATTGTTTCTGAAGTCGGTATTCTGCCGCGTGCACATGGGTCTTCCCTGTTCACACGTGGTGAAACGCAGGCTCTGGTCGTGACCACGCTGGGCACGGGGCAGGATGAACAGGTGATTGATGCGCTTCAGGGCGAATATCGCACCAACTTCATGCTGCACTACAACTTCCCTCCCTACTCTGTAGGTGAGTGCGGTCGTATCGGGTCTCCTGGCCGTCGTGAAATCGGGCATGGCAAGCTGGCATGGCGCGCTATTCACCCGCTGCTGCCCACCCGTCAGGAATTCCCCTACACGCTGCGTGTGGTGTCTGAAATTACGGAAAGCAACGGTTCCTCTTCAATGGCAACCGTGTGCGGCTCCTCTCTGGCTCTGATGGATGCCGGCGTGCCCCTGAAGCGCCCGGTGGCCGGTATTGCCATGGGTCTGATCAAGGAAGGCGAAGACTTCGCCGTTCTGTCCGACATTCTGGGTGATGAAGATCATCTGGGCGACATGGATTTCAAGGTGGCTGGCACAGAAGAGGGTGTGACCGCCCTTCAGATGGACATCAAAATTACGTCCATCACGCCGGAAATCATGAAAATCGCGCTGGGTCAGGCTCGCAATGGCCGCCTGCATATTCTGGGTGAAATGAGCAAGGCACTGACGGAAGGCCGCACAGACGTGTCCTCCACAGCTCCGAAAATCACCACCCTGAACGTGCCGCGTGAAAAAATCCGTGATGTGATCGGCTCTGGCGGTAAAGTTATCCGTGAGATTGTTGAATACTCCGGCGCCAAGGTCGATATCGGGGATGATGGTACCATCACCATCGCCGCAATGTCTGACGAGCAGGCCCAGAAAGCCATCGACCGGATTAACGGCATTGTGGCCGAGCCTGAAATTGGCCGTGTTTATGATGGTAAGGTTGTAAAAACGGCTGACTTCGGGGCGTTCGTGAACTTTATGGGTGCACGCGACGGTCTGGTTCACATCTCTGAACTCACGCAGGGCCGCGTTGGCAAGACGACCGACGTTGTCAAGCAGGGTGACGAAGTAAAGGTGAAAGTGATCGGGTTTGATGACCGCGGCAAAGTGAAGCTGTCCATGCGCGTTGTTGACCAGGCAACTGGTGCAGACATCACGGAAACCGTTGGCTCCAAGCCTGCACGGGCTCCGCGTCGGGATGCTGAATAAGCATCCCTCAGGCGGTTCCTGATTAAGACCGGCGCTTGCCAGACAACACGATAGGACAGTTATGAAGGCGATCAACACAGTTCGCATGGGGGGCGTGGACGTCCTGCCGCTGGTAGAAGGCGGCAAGGGGGTCTCCGTTTCAACAGGCGTTTCAGCCGGGGCATGGGCTGCAGCGGGAGGGGCCGGTACGGTCTCCATTGTTAATGCGGACAGTTACGATGTAGCCGGGAATCCTGTCCCGCAGATCTATCATGGCCGGACCCGTCGGGAACGGCATGAGGAGCTGGTGGACTACGCCATTCGCGGCGGTATTGCGCAGGCACAGATTGCGCATGACATTGCGGGTGGCCGTGGGCGTATCCATGCCAATATTTTGTGGGAAATGGGTTCGGCAGAACGGGTTATCAGGGGTGTTCTGGATGGGGCCAAAGGCCTTATTCAGGGGCTGACCTGTGGCGCGGGTATGCCGTATCGGCTTTCCGATATTGCTGAGGAATATGGGGTTTACTACTACCCCATCGTGTCCTCTGCACGGGCGTTCAATGCTCTGTGGAAGCGCGCTTACAGCAAAACGTCTGATTTGCTGGGCGGTGTGGTGTATGAAGATCCGTGGCGGGCTGGTGGCCATAATGGCCTGTCCAATACGGAAAATCCGCTAAAACCAGAGGATCCGTATCCCCGCGTGGCGGCTCTGCGGAAACTCATGCGCAGCTTCGGGCTGAATGATACCCCCATTATTATGGCGGGTGGTGTCTGGTGGCTGGAAGAATGGGAAGACTGGCTGGACAACCCTGAACTGGGGCCGATTGTGTTCCAGTTTGGCACGCGTCCGCTCCTGACGCAGGAAAGCCCTATTCCCCATGCGTGGAAAGACCGGCTGCTCACCCTGAAAAAGGGTGATGTCTACCTCAACCGTTTCTCCCCGACCGGGTTCTATTCTTCTGCTGTGAACAACAGCTTCATGCAGGAACTGCGCGGGCGTTCAGAACGTCAGGTCGCGTTCTCACCGGAAGCTCTTGGCGCTCATGCTGCGTCTTACGGTGTGGGGGCGCGTAAGCGCGAAGTGTTTGTGACGCAGGAAGACCTTCAGCACATTCACGGATGGGAAGCTCAGGGCTTTACTGAAGCCATGCGTACCCCCGATTCCACGCTGATTTTTGTCACGCCTGACCGGGCGCGTGAAATCATGGCGGATCAGATTGACTGCATGGGCTGCCTGTCCGAGTGCAAGTTCTCCAACTGGAGCCAGCGCGGACCGGATTACAGCAACGGGCACAAGGCTGACCCGCGCTCCTTCTGCATCCAGAAAACGCTTCAGGCTGCGGCGCATGCCAGCGGGCCGGATGCTGCGACTGTGATGGACCATAATCTGATGTTTGGTGGCACCAATGCGTGGCGCTTTGCAACAGACCCGTTCTACGCCAACGGCTTTGTGCCGACGGTGGCACAGCTGATCGAACGGATTATGACCGGGCGTTAAGTCCGGGTGATTTGTGTTGCTGAATTACTTTTAAAAAGGCCCGCCAGCTTTGTCTGACGGGCTTTTTTTATTTTCAGGCTCAGAAAATCAGATGCGTTTTACCGGCCAGAGCGAGCAATCTTACGGTCTGTTTCATACTGGCTCAGTGCGTAAACAGACCAGATGGCAGCGGGAATCCAGCCGATAATCGTAATCTGCAAAATCAGGCAGATAATGCCGGAGAAAGGCCGACCGATAGTGAAGAACTGAAGCCACGGCAGCAGCAGAGCAAGAAGAAAGCGCATGAAAAACTCCTGTAGCAGGTATGAAGCCAATACTATGCAGGATGGCGGGCTGGTGCATGAAAAACAAGCCCGGAGCGCGGCCCTAGGTGCCTCAGCCTTTGTGTGCTAGAAAGAAGGCACAGGCTATACTGTGCGTATAGCTTCAAGCCTTTATAAGGCGTGCCCCGCGTTTGGGCAGGGTGCGCGGCCATGACAAAACGGATGGACCTTGACCGAGATTTCTGACCAGCCGGGATCGCCGGTACCTTCTGACCTTATTCCCGTCACCATTGAGGAGGAAATGCGTTCCTCTTACCTCGCGTATGCGATGTCGGTGATTGTCAGCCGCGCTTTGCCAGATGTGCGCGATGGTCTGAAACCCGTGCATCGGCGCATTTTGTACGCCATGCACGAAAGCGGCTTTACGCACGATAAACCCTATCGCAAATCGGCCCGTGCGGTCGGTGATGTGATGGGTAAATACCATCCGCATGGTGACGCCTCTATTTATGACGCCATGGTTCGTATGGCGCAGTCCTGGTCCATGCGCGTCAAGCTGATTGACGGGCAGGGGAACTTTGGCTCGGTTGATGGCGATAGCCCTGCGGCCATGCGTTATACGGAAGCGCGTCTGGCCAAGGCTGCGACTTTTCTGCTGAATGACATTGACCGTGACACGGTTGATTTCCAGCCCAACTACGATGAAAGCGAGCACGAACCGACGGTTCTGCCTGCGGCTTTCCCGAATCTGCTCATCAATGGTGCCACCGGTATTGCCGTGGGCATGGCTACCAACATTCCGCCGCACAACCCGTCGGAAGTGATTGATGCCACGCTCGCGCTGATCGAAAAGCCTGAGATGGAACTTGAAGAGCTGATGGAGCATGTGCCGGGACCTGACTTCCCGACCGGCGGCATCATTCTGGGGCGCGCAGGTATTCGCAGCGCCTTCGCGACAGGCCGTGGTGCTGTTATTATTCGCGCCCGCGCTGAAGTTGAGGAAATCCGTAAGGACCGCAAAGCGATTGTGGTGACGGAAATCCCGTATCAGGTGAACAAGGCCACGTTGCAGGAGCGCATTGCCGATCTGGTGCGCAACAAGCAGATTGAAGGCATTGCGGATATTCGTGATGAATCTGATCGCTCCGGTATGCGTGTGGTTATTGAAATCAAGCGCGATGCCACGCCGGAAGTGGTGCTGAACCAGCTTTATCGCTTTACCCAGCTTCAGACCTCTTTTGGTGTGAACATGCTGGCGCTAGATGGCGGCAAGCCGCGCCTTATGGGGCTGAAAGACGTCCTTCAGGCCTTTATTGCCTTCCGTGAAGAAGTCATTCTGCGCCGTTCACGCTTTGAGCTGAACAAGGCGCGTGACCGCGGGCATATCCTTGTTGGTCTGGTCATTGCGGTTGCCAATATTGACGCCGTAATTGCGCTGATCCGCGCAGCGCCTGATGCCGCGACTGCGCGTGAATCGCTGATGGCAGCAACCTGGGATGCCGGGGATGTTGCCCCGCTGCTGGCGCTGATCCACGATGACGGCAACCATATTATTGATGGTAAAGTTCGTCTGACGGAAGCGCAGGCTCGTGGGATTCTGGAACTGCGCCTTCAGCGCCTGACCGGGCTTGAACGCGACAAAATTCAGGGCGAACTCTCTGAAGTTGCTGTCCGCATTAACGAACTGCTAAAAATCATCGGGAGCCATATCCGCCGCATGGAAGTGCTGCGCGAGGAAATTATGGCCGCCCGTGCTGAACTGGCGACCCCGCGTGCAACCGAAATCTCCGATTACGCAGGGGATCAGGATGATGAAAGCCTGATCGAACCCGGCCAGATGGTTGTTACCATTACGCGGGAAGGCTTTATCAAGCGCACCCCGCTTGATGTTTACCGTGCGCAAAACCGGGGTGGCCGTGGCCGTACCGGAGCCGGAACGCGCGGTGATGACATTCTGGTCCGTTCCTTCAATGCGCATACGCACCAGTGGGTAATGTTCTTCTCCTCCGGCGGTAAAGCATATCGGGAAAAGGTCTGGCGTCTGCCTGAAGCCAGCCCGACCGCTAAAGGCCGTGCGCTGGTTAATCTGCTGCCTGATCTGGGGTCTGACTCCATTACGGCTGTGCTGCCCCTACCGCATGATGAGGAGCTGTGGGAATCTCTGCACCTCGTCTTTGCTACGGCAAGCGGTGGCGTGCGCCGTAACCGCCTGAGCGACTTCCGGAATATCCGTTCTTCCGGTCTGATCGCCATGAAGCTGGATGAAGGCGATAGCCTGATTGGTGTTGCCACGTGTCGGGAAGGGCAGGATGTGTTCCTGGCCACCCGTAAGGCACGTTGCATCCGCTTCCAGATTACGGACGACACACTGCGCGTGTTTGCAGGCCGTGGGTCTTCAGGTGTGCGTGGTATCCGTCTGGCAGAGGGTGATGAAGTGATCAGCCTTGCCGTGCTCAACCATGTGGATGCCACAGTGGAAGAGCGGTCGTCTTACCTGCGTATGGCCAATGCCAAACGCCGTGCTGAAAATGCTGCCGAGGGTGAGGATGACTCCGAAAACGCGGTGGTTCAGGCTGATGAGGAAGAAACTCCTTCCAGCATTGAACTGCTGACGCCTGAACGCTTTACCCAGCTTGAAAACGCAGAAGAAATTCTGCTGGTGGTGAGTGATGGTGGGTTTGGTCGCCGGTCTTCCGCGTATGATTACCGTGTAAGCGGGCGTGGCGGGCAGGGGATTGCCAACATGACCTTCTCCGCCAACAAGCGCGGGACGGAAGTGGCGGCAACTCTTCAGGTGCTGGATGGCACGGATGTCATGCTGGTAACCGATGCTGGCCGCCTCATCCGTGTGCCGGTTGGTCAGGTGCGGGTCATGTCCCGTCAGGCCAGCGGTGTGACGCTGTTCCGCCTGAATGAAGATGAACGCGTAACCAGCGTCTTCCCTGTCATGGATGATGAGGAAGAAGGCGAAGCCGACATTGTAGTCGCTGCTGTCCCTAGGGATGAAGACAACACGCCGGCTGGTGAGGGCGCATGAGCACGGGCATATGTGCCGAACCTCGGCGCATAGGCTTTTATGCGGGGACGTTTGACCCCGTGACCACCGGGCATCTGGACGTGATTGAGCGTGCGGCCCGGCTGGTTGACCGTCTGATAATTGGTGTTGCAAAAAATCCGGGCAAAAACCCGCTCATGCCGCTGGAAGAACGGGTGGAATGTGTGGGAGAAGCCCTTCCTGCTATAGCCAGCCGGGTGGGGGGGGACCTCAAAGTTGTTTCCTTCGATTCCCTGCTGGTAGAAGCGGTGCGGGTCCACGGCGCGTCCCTCATTTTCCGTGGCCTGCGGGTTCTTACGGATTTTGACTATGAAATTCAGATGTCTGGCGTAAACCGCCGTCTGGCACCGGATATCGAAACCGTTTTTCTCATGGCGTCTGAACGAACACAGTTCATCTCATCGCGTCTTGTGAAAGAAATTGCCGGGTATCACGGAGATATTTCCGAATTTGTGACTCCCGGCACACAAAAACGCCTGCTCGCCCGGCTGAAGGCGCGGGCGGCGGGGTAACGGGGCCACAGGCGCTGTTACCAGAGTGTTTAAGGAGAAGTTTTATGACTACCGACACAGATAAAAATGATCTGATTTATATGGATGTGCCCGAAGGCCGCGTGGTCATCCGCCTGCGTTCGGACATTGCTCCCCTTGCGGCCGAGCGTATCCGCACGCTGTCTGCTGAGGGTTTTTACGATAACGTGCCGTTCCACCGCGTTATTTCCGGTTTTATGGCACAGGCTGGTGACCCGACGGGTACGGGCTCAGGCGGCAGTGAACTGCCTGATCTGAAGGCCGAATTCACGCGGGAAGCCAAATTTCTGCGTGGCACTCTGGGTATGGCTCGTACGTCTGACCCAAATAGCGCGAACAGCCAGTTCTTCATCATGTTTGAACCTTCTCCGCATCTGGATGGCCAGTACACCATTGTGGGCGATGTGATTGAAGGCATGGAACACATTGACAAAATCAAGCGTGGCGCTGGCGGGTCTGGCATGGTGAAAGATCCGGATCGGATCAAAAGCATGCGTCCGGCTTCTGCTGAAAACGCCTGATTAAAAAAGAACGTTTCTGATGTTCTGAAAAACGCGGCCTCTCAGGAGGTCGCGTTTTTTTATGAAAAATCCCTTTTTTCTGGGCTAAGCAGGGTCTCTTCGCTTGACACCATAGGAATGATCCGTTTAGACAGCCTCCAGCAAACACGTCCGCAGCGCAGGCTGCTGAGGTGTTTTGTGAATCAATGGTGTGAGCCGGTAGCTCAGTTGGTAGAGCATTCGACTTTTAATCGAATGGTCGAGGGTTCGAGTCCCTCCCGGCTCACCATTGTTTCTCTTTTGCAGTAAAAATCCCCAGTTCCCAAAATGCTAAAATGCAGGTCTCAGAATGCCGCGCACCTGCGTTTCTGGCACAGGCATTGCTGTGAAACACGCTTAGCCCTCAGGTTTGTCCCACGGGGGCACGGGGCCGTAATGGCTTGCCAGAAAATCTATCATAACCCGGACTTTCAGCGGTGTCGTCAGGCCCGGTGCGTAAACAGCGTGCAAAGGCGGGCCGAGGACGGGCGGCACATCCAGTGTCAGGGCCGTCAGGCTTCCGGCCTTCAGGGCATCAGCCACCATGAAGGTGGGCTGATAGATAATGCCTTGCCCGGCAATAGCGGCTTCACGCAGCACATCCCCATTATTGGCGCAGAGCGGGCCTGAAATCATTACGGATTTTTCGCCGTGCTCCCCAAAAATCCAGCGAGAGGCACTGCCAACAGCCTCGCCCAGCGTATAGCCCAGGCAGGCATGCTGGCCGAGTTCGGCCACTGTGGTCGGGGTTCCGGCCTGCTCCAGATAAGCCGGGGCGGCACAGACGGCCATGTGGATGGCGGCTAGCTTGCGGGTGCGCAGGCTGCTGGGGGTAAGGGGACGGATCCGTAGGGTGAGGTCCCATCCTTCCTCAATCAGGTCCACCGTGCGGTCGTTCACGCCCAGTTCAACTGTGACCAGCGGATAACGGCGGCTGAACTCGGGCAGGAGCGGGGCCACATAGCGGATCGCGAAGGAAACCGGTGCGTTCAGCCTCAGGCGGCCACGCGGTTCGCGCCGCTGCTCCGTTACAGTTTGCTCAATATCTTCCAGTTCCGGCAGAATTTTCTGGCAGCCTTCCAGAAACAGGCGTCCGGCGTCTGTCAGGGAAAGTTTGCGTGTGCTTCTATGAAAAAGCGTGCTTCCCAACCGCGTTTCCAGAGCATTGATATGCTTGGTCACCATAGTCTGGGAAAGGGATAAGGCTCGTCCGGCCCCGGTAAAGCTGCCTGTTGTGACAACTTTTACAAAAACCTGCATGCTTGTAATGCGGTCCAGCATGAAAACTCACAGGCTAAAGGTCACTAAATCCCAGCCCCTGTATGGAAGCCGGTGAGGATAGTCTTCCCCGGCTG
>NZ_CALLXM010000073.1 GCF_937875265.1 uncultured Acetobacter sp.
ACCACCGCCACCGCCGCCGCCGCCGCCGCCGCCTGTCATGACGGTTCCGCCGCCGCCGTATATTCCTCCGCCGAAGATACAGCTGCCGCCGCCGCCCAAGCCGCCGATCAAGCATGTGGCGCGTACCCCGCCTAAAAAGGCGTCGCCACCGCAGACAACGACGGCTCCGGCACCGCCTGTGTCGAGTGAGCCGGCATCGACCGCGGCTCCGTCCAACTCGCCGGATACTTCGGCAGGCACATCGCCGCTGAACAACGCCCGGCCCGTCTATCCGCCTGATATGGAGGAAGACAACATTGAAGGCCGCGTGACTGTTGCATGCGATGTTGAGACAACGGGGATGACGAGCAACTGTTCTGTTCAGGCCGTGCAGGGAGGACAATCCTTTGCCCAGGCTGCTCTGGATTACGTCCACAAGGCCCGGTATCGCCCGGCCATGAAGAATGGTTCACCCGTCAAGGAGCTTCACAAGGTTTATGTGATCAGGTTCAGACTGGATGACTGATCCCGGCATTGAGCCGAACTCTGCAGAAAACTGCCTGGTGCCGGGAGGCCCCGTCACCAGGCCGCAAAAGATAAGGATTTTTAGGTACATGATCAGACTGTCTCGTCTTCCAGTGTCGGGTCTCGTGGTTCCGGCCCTTGCGGTCATGCTGGGCACGGCGACACCGGTTCTGGCTCTGGCTCAGGATGCTTCCTCCGCTCCTGCTGCATCAGCGCCTGCTGCTCCTGCTGCTACGGATTCTTCCGCAGCGCCTTCCGCTCCCGATGCCGCAACTCAGGCTCCTGCACCGTCTGATACGGCTGCTCCCGTTGCCCCGACGCCCGATGCCACTGCTCCGGCAGAACCCGCAGCGGCTCCGGCTCCGGCTGCAAAGGAAGAAGCCAACCCGTACGGTCTTGGCGCTCTGTGGTCTAACGGTGACATCATTGCGCGTGGCGTGCTGATGATCATGCTGGTCATGTCCCTGGGCACCTGGTTCATCATGATCACCAAGTTCATTGAACAGGCTCGTCTGTTTGCCGCAGCTAAAGAAGCCACCAAGCTGTTCTGGACGAAAAGCACCATTCAGGAAGGCGCTGCTTCCCTGAAATCTGCTTCTCCGTTCCGCTATATTGCTGACACCGGCATTGTTGCAGCAGAACACCATGAAGGCACGATGCAGGAATCCATCGATCTGAACAGCTGGACCTCTCTGTCCATTCAGCGTTCGGTCAACAACATTCAGAACAGCCTGCAGTCTGGTCTGGCGTTTCTGGGCACTGTTGGTTCCACGTCTCCGTTCGTTGGTCTGTTCGGCACCGTCTGGGGTATTTATCACGCCCTGACCGCCATCGGCATCGCGGGCCAGGCGTCCATCGACAAAGTTGCTGGTCCGGTTGGTGAATCCCTGATCATGACGGCAATTGGTCTGGCAACCGCTGTTCCGGCCGTGCTGGGTTACAACCTGCTGGTGCGTCGTAACAAAGGGGCTATGGACCGCGTGCGTGACTTCGCGGCCGATCTTCAGTCCATCCTGATTGGTGGTATGCGTCATGGTGCCGGTGCAGAAAGCATCGTTGTCCGTGCCGATAACTCCCCCACCACCGCAACCATCTCTAACCGGGTAGGTTAATAATCATGGGTATGTCTGTCGGAGACAGCGGGGGCGAGGACGACGTCGTATCGGCGATCAACACAACTCCCCTCGTTGATGTCATGCTGGTGTTGCTGATCATCTTTCTGATCACAATTCCGGTTGCAACCCACACGGTCAAGGTAACTTTGCCGAAGGATATGAACCAGCCGACACAGACAAAGATGTCTAACGTCGTGCTTGCAGTGGCGGAGAACGGACAGGCATACTGGGACGAAACGCTGCTTAAAGGCCGGGCCGATTTGCTGGAGCGGCTTGAAAAAGCGGCAGTCCAGAAGCCGCAGCCGCAGATTCAGATCCGTGGTGATATAAAGACCCGTTATGAATCTGTCGGCAAGCTGGTCGAAGCCTGTCAGGAAGCTGGTATCTATCATATCGACTTCATTACCGAGCGGCCCAAAACCAACTGACCGAGCAGGGAAGTTCCGCCTTCCCTCCTTAGGGAGAGAAGGCGGGCTTCAGTCCACTATCCCGCGTCCGGCCTGGTTTGGACCGTGCCGTGGAACCAGAGTTTAAGAGAGTGACACCCCATGGGCATGAATGTCGGATCGGAAAGCACGACGGAAGACGAAGGCATTGTCGATATCAACACCACGCCGTTGATCGACGTGATGCTGGTTCTGCTGATCATGCTTATCATCACAATTCCGTTGCAGACCCAGGCCGTTTCCATTGACCTTCCGCAGGGCAACCCGCCGCCCTCTACGGTTGAATCGCCAGTGGTCACGCTTGCGGTTGATTTTGACAACAGCGTTACCTGGAACGGCCAGCCGATTACCAGTGAAGATGATCTTCAGGCCCACCTGCGTGAAGCAGCAACCGGCCCCGAAGATTCACAGCCTGAAGTGCACCTTCAGCCAAACCGTCTGGCCGATTACAAAACTGTGGTGCATGTTATGGCAGACGCCCAGCGACTTGGCGTGACAAAGCTTGGTATCGTCGGGCAGGAACAATTCGCAGAAGGTCAGTGATTTTGATGTCATCTCGTCTTTTACGCGTCGCGCTGTTTGCCAGCGCCGCAATCGCTCTCTCTTATCCTTCAGCCAAGGCTGAGGATGTGCTGGGAGCGGATGTCGGCAAGGCGCTTCAGCAGGCACAGTCCGCTCTGTCCGCTCACGACTACACCAAAGCTATGACTTCGGTGGATGAAGCTGATGCGGTAAAGGGCAAGAGTGACTACGAGTCCTACACCATTACCCAGATGCGTGCCGCTGTAGCGACGCAGGCTGGCAATGTGGATGCGGCGTCATCAGCTTACGACAAGCTGATTGCCTCCCCGCGCACGCCCAAAGACACCAAGCACCAGATGCTGATGTCTGAAGCAACAATGGCCTATACCGCCAAAGATTACCCGCGTGCGGTAAAAGCCATTGAGCGCTACCAGAAGGAAGTTGGCTCCAACGCCACAATGGATACGCTTCTGGCGCAGTCCTATTACCTTCAGAAAGATTATACGAATTCCGTTCGTGTGCTGAGGCAGCAGATCGATCAGGAAATCAAGGAGAAGAAGACGCCTGCGGAATCTCAGCTGCAAATGCTGGGCGCAAGTGCTTCTGGCATGAAGGATTCTTCTGTCACCACGCATGCGTATGTGCTGCTGGCCACCTATTATCCTAAAAAGGAATATTGGGCGCTGCTGCTGCACGAACTCATTGTAAACCCCAGAATTCCGCCTTCACTCCAGCTGGATGTCTACCGTATTCGCCTTGCTGCCGGGAACGTCTCTCAGGCGCGTGACTTTATGGAAATGACGGAAATTGCGATGCAGGCTGGCATGCCGCAGCTGGCATTGGACCTGATGAATCAGGGATATCAGGCCAATGTGCTGGGGCAGGGTGCTGAAGCAGCGCGTCAGGCACGCCTGAAAGCCATGGTTGAGAAATCCATTGCGGATAAAAAGGCGTCTATCGCGGCTGATGAAGCTGCTGCTCTCAAGCAGACGTCCGGCAATGATCTGCTGACAGTTGGCTACAACTACGTCACCTTCGGGCAGACTGATAAAGGTCTCGGCCTGATGCAGCAGGCTATCACCAAGGGTGTGACGGACATCAACGTCGCACGCCTCCATTACGGTCTGGCTCAGCTGGCTGCTGGTAAAAAGGCAGATGCCATTGCCACGCTTAAAACCGTTGATGGTGGAAGCGGTGCACAGGACATTGCTCAGCTCTGGGTGCTGAACCTGTCTGTTGCTAAATAAAAGACGTTAACCCTCTCTGGGTTGTAGGAAAGGTCGTCTGAAAAGACGGCCTTTTTTATTGCCTGCTTTTATGCCGCCAGATTTTTCTTGTGAGGGCCGGTCAGCAGGTGGCACAGCAGCGGCATGTCTTCTTCCATCCCTGTCTCCGGTGAAACCCCTCTCAGTATTTCTGTGCGTCTGGCGCGATATGAAGATGTGGTTTTGTTGCCTGATATTGAGCGATCTGCGGCGCAGAGCTTCAAAACAATTCCATCTTTGGCATGGATTGCTGAGGGAGCCTGCCTCCCGATAGAGACGCATCTGGCTAGTCTTGAGGCCGGCACATGCTGGGTTGCGGTCACGGCACAGGACCGCCCGATCGGGTTTCTGACCGCTGAGCGGATGCAGGACCGGCTCCATATCCTGGAACTCTCAGTAGAGGCGAAGGCTCAGGGCCACGGGGTAGGGAAAGCTCTGGTGGCGGCAGCGTGTCAGGCGGCGCAGAAGGCCGGAGCCCGGAGCGTCATGCTCACAACCTGCCGGGATGTGCCCTGGAACGGGCCCTTTTATTGTAAAATAGGCTTTCGGTATCTGGCAGACGCAGAGCTGGACAGTGGACTGCGCGCCATCCTTGCGGAAGAGGAAGCCTGCGGCTTCCCCCCCGGAACGCGTTGCGCCATGCAACGCGACCTTTAGCCTGTGCTAGCGCTATCAGAACCAGATTGACGCACAACGCTGGCGGGCTGTGCCGGGGCCTGAGTGTGTTCTTTCCAGCCGCCTCCGAGAGCGCGATAGATAGTGATCAGGTTCTGGTACTTTGAAACAGACACTGTAATTTGCGTTTGTTGGGCCTGGAGATAGGAGCGTTGTGATTCCAGGGTGGTCAGATAGGAATCAGACCCAGCATTAAAGCGCATTTTTGCCAGACGGAAGGCATCAGCGGAGGATACAACCAGATCATCCGCCTGCTTTTTTTCATCCAGATACGCTTCACGCGCAGCCAGTGCATCGGCAACTTCGCGGAAGGCGGTCTGCACCGTTTTTTCATAGGTCGCAATCTGGACGTCACGCGCGGCTTTGGACGCTTTCAGGTTTCCGCTGTTCATTCCCCACGTCCAGAGCGGGATTTGCAGGGAGGGGTTTAGCCCCCATGTTGTGGCCGCTGCGGTAAACATTTTATGGAACTGAAGGCTGGAAATACCATCTGTTGCTGTCAGGGTAAGGCGCGGGAAGAAGGCTGCACGCGCTGCCCCGATATCGGCCTGAGCCGCAAGAAGGCTGTGTTCGGCAGACACAATGTCCGGCCGCCGTTCCAAAAGGTCTGAAGGCAGACCAGCGGGCAGATCCGCCAGAATGGTCTGTTCGCCCAGAGAGCGCGCTGGTGGCAGATCAGCAGGGATAGGCGCGCCAATCAGTAGAGCAATCAGGTTTTCATCCTGCTCCACTTTCCGGCGGGAGTCGGCACGGAGTGCGGCACTTTGCTGCACCTGTGTTTCGGCCTGACGCACCGTCAGCAGGTTTTCTTCCCCGTGGTCATATTTGGTCCGGGTCAGATTCAGGGTGTCCTGCTGGTTGGCCAGCGTGCTTTCCGCTAGTGCCAACGTATCCCGGTCGCCCAGCCAGGTGACGTAAGCCGTGGCAACCTGAGAAATAATGCTGATGAGCATGCTGCGCAGGGAGGCTTCCTGAGCCAGTGCCTTTTGAGCAGATTCCTGCGTCAGGCTGCGAATGCGGCCAAACAGATCAATCTCATAAGATGAGAAGCCGATACCGCCGGAATAGTAGCGGAACGGGTTACGTGCCATGCCGCCGCCGCTGTTTCCTGCATCCAGACCCGGTGCAAAGCTCAGACCTGCCGCATCAGACGGAGCCTGATACATCGGGCCGCCTGTGGCGCTGATGGTTGGAAACAGGCCAGCATGCTGCACATCATACTGCCCCTGTGCCTGCGCGATATTGGCTGCTGAAATACGCAGATCCCGGTTCTGGCGAATGGCAATGGTAATTAGGGCTTTCAACCGGGGGTCGGTAAAGAAGTCGTTCCAGCCGATGTCATAGGCCGCCTGAGCAAGGCGTGGGTTTCCCGTGGCCTGATATCCTGGCCATGTGGTGGCCAGGGGCGGCGTGGGCCGCTTGTAGTTCGGGATCATGGTGCAGCCGGAAAGCAGGCCAGCAGCCAGGGTCAGGCTTACAGCACGGAAGCGGCGCGGGGTGTGTGAAGAGAAATGTGAAGGCATGCGCTTACTCGTTTCCGGTAGTAGACGGAGCAGGAGGCGGAGCGTCCTGACGTTCGCTAATACGTTTGACCTTGAACAGCCGCAGAACGACCACAAAGAACACAGGCACAAAATAGACAGCCAGCAGGGTTGCTGTGGCCATGCCCCCCACTACAGCGGTGCCAATAGCCACGCGGGAGGCACTGCCCGCACCTGTTGCAATGGCTAGCGGGAACACGCCCACAACCAGTGCAATAGACGTCATAAGAATGGGGCGCAGACGCTCACGGGATGCTGTCAGCACGGCATCACTCAGGGACTCGCCGCGTTCAAAGGCCATTTTGGCGAATTCTACAATCAGAATGGCGTTTTTCACGGCCAGACCGACAGTGGTCAGCAGCCCCACCTGAAAGTAGACGTCGTTATCAAGGTTGCGCCACAGCGTTGCTGCAATGGCGCCCAGAACCCCAAGCGGGATGACCAGCATCACCGCCAGCGGGATCGCCCAGCTTTCATACAGGGCAGCCAGACACAGCAGAATGACCACCACAGCAAGAGCATAGAGCGGGCCAGTAGAGGAACCGGATGCAACCTGTTCAAAGGACAGGCCGGTCCATTCATACCCAACGCCAGCGGGCAGCTTGGCCAGAACACTCTTGATGGCGTCAATGGAATCCCCGGAACTGTAGCCCGGTGAGGGCTGGCCCAGAATTTCAAAGGCGTTCAGACCGTTGTAGTTTTCCACCTTCTGCGGCCCGACAGCCCAGTGCCCGGAGGCAAAGGCGTTAAGCGGGGTCAGAGTGTTCATGATATTCCGGATATACCATTTATCCAGATCACTCGGCAGCATACGGGCTTCAGGCACACCCTGAATATACACCTGCTTGACGCGGTCATTCCGGGTGAACTGGTTGACGTAGATAGAGCCCAGCGCGCCCTGAATGGTGGTGTTGATATCATCAATCGTAATGCCAAACGCATTGGCTTTTTCACGGTCGATATCCAGATGGTACTGGGAGGCATCTTCCATGCCGTTGGGGCGTACAGCCATCAGGCGCGGATCTTTGGAGGCCAGACCCAGCACCATGTTCCGGACTTCCAGCAGTTTCTGGTGTCCAAGATGGCCACGATCTTCCAGTTCAAGGTCAAAGCCCGTAGCGTTGCCCAGCTCCAGCACTGCTGGCGGATTAATGGCAAAAATCTGGGCTTTAGGGCTGGACCAGAAATGCTTCATGATCCGCCCGGCAATGGCGGATGATGTCTGGGAGGCAAGCGGGCGCTCTTTCCAGTCTTTCAGACGGATAAAGAACGCGCCGGAGTTCTGCCCCTGTCCGGCAAAGTTAAAGCCATTGATGGAATATACGGATTCGACCAGAGAGCCTTCGGACTTGAGGATGTAGTCGGCAATCTCGTGATTGACGGTCTCTGTCTCAGCCATGGGGGTATTGGGCGGCATGGTTACCTGCCCGAAGATCAGCCCCTGATCCTCATCTGGCAGGAAGCCGCCGGGAAGGCGCATAAACAGGAATATTGCCAGAGCGGTAATGACAACAAAGCCGAACATGGAAAGCACGGTCCGGCTAATAAGGAACTGTACGCCGCTCAGATATCCATTAGTCAGACGGTTGAACTGGCGGTTGAACCAGCCAGCGGGACCGGTTGTTTTTTCATGCCCACCAGCTTTAAGCATGGTCGCGCATAGTGCGGGTGTCAGCACCATGGCCACCAGAACGGATAGCCACATGGCTGCAACAATGGTGACGGAAAACTGCCGGTAAATCACGCCGGTGGAACCGGAGAAAGCTGCCATGGGCAGAAACACAGCAGTTAGCACCAGCACGATGCCGACCAGTGCGCCGGAAATTTCATCCATGGAGACGCGTGAGGCTTCCAAAGGCGAAAGCCGTTTTTCTGTCATCACGCGTTCTACGTTTTCCACCACCACAATGGCGTCATCCACCAGTAGGCCGACGGCCAGAATCATAGCCAGCATGGTCAGGGTGTTGATGGAATAACCCAGAATGTTCAGCACCCCGAACGTGCCCAGCAGCACGACGGGCACTGCAATGGTCGGGATAAGGGTTGCCCGGAAATTTTGCAGGAAGATGAGCATCACCACGAACACCAGTGCGATGGCTTCCAGCAAGGTAATCACGACTTCCTCAATGGAAAGCACGATGAATGGCTCGGTATCCAGCGGATAAACGGCTTTTAGTCCGGGCGGGAAAAATTTCTCAAGCTGGCCAATCTCGGCGCGGATAGCAGCTTCTGTTTGCATCTGGTTGGCACCGGGTGCGAGCTTCAGCGCCATGCCGGAGGCGGGCATGTTGTTGTAGAACGAGTTGGTATTATAGGTCTGCGGGCCCAGTTCCACCTTGGCAATATCGCTGATGCGCACCTGAGACCCGTCCGGACGAACCTTGAGCAGGATCTTCTGAAATTCTTCCGGTGAGGTCAGACGCGTCGGGCCGATAATGGTGGCGTCCAGACGGATTGCCTTTTTGGCAGGCAGGCCGCCCAGCTCACCCGAGGACACCTGAATGTTCTGGGTCTGGATGGCTGCCTGAACGTCTTTGATAGTCAGGCCGTAATTGAACAGTTTGCCCGGATCCATCCAGATACGCATGGCGTATTCAGACCCGAACAGGGTGTGATCCCCCACGCCGGACACACGGCTGAGCGGGTCGGAAATGCTGGAGGCCACGTAATCGGCAATATCACTGCCGGTCATGCTGCCATCGGTGGAGATAAAGGCCAGAACCATCATGAAGTTCTTCACGGCCTTGGTAATGCTCAGACCCTGCGCGGTAACTTCCGGAGGCAGCTTAGGCTGGGCCAGCTGCAACTTGTTCTGCACTTGCACCTGCGCAATATCCGGGTTGGTTCCCTGCGCGAAGGTGAGGTCAATCTCCATCATGCCTGAGGCGTAGGACTGGGCCGAGATATATTCCAGGTGATCCAGGCCGAACATCTGCTGAAGGATAGGGCGCACGACCGTATCGTTCACCGTGTCAGCCGACGCACCCGGATAGGTGACGGAAATGGCGATCTGCGGCGGAGCAATGCTCGGATACTGGGAGATGGGCAGCCGGAAGATGGATAGCCCGCCCACCAGCATGATGATTAAGCTGATAACCCATGCAAAAATGGGGCGGTCAATAAAGAAACGCGAAAGAGACATCCGATTTACTGCCCTTTGTTCTGGCTGGACGTGTCGGATGCTGCCTGAGCGGCTGCGTCTTCCGTGGGTTTGACCTTGGCACCGGGTTTGATCTTCTGGAGGCCGACAGTCACGATGCGCTCACCTGCCTTCAGGCCGCCCGTTACCAGCCAGTCTGTGCCGACAGCCTGACCGATTTGAATCTGGCGGAGTTCCACCGTGTCATCCTGTTTGACGACCCAGACCTGCGGGTCTCCGTGTGTGTTGCGGCTGACGGCCTGCTGCGGCACGAGCAGCCCGTTGGGGTCCGCACCTTCATCCAGCTGAGCATGGACATACATACCCGGCAGCAGAAGTTTGTCCGGGTTGGGCAGAAGGGCACGGACCACGACGGATGCGGTGGACGTATCCACGTTCACTTCAGAAAGCGCCATGCGGCCCGTGTGTTCGTATGTGCTGCCGTCTTCCAGCGTGAGGGTAACAGGCACTTCACCATTGGCCTGACGAGTGATGCGGCCTTCAGCCAGCTCGCGCTTCAAGCGCAGCAGGGTGATGGCGGGCAGATTAACGTCCACATAAATGGGGTCCAGCCGCGTTACGACAGCAGTATTGTCAGTCTGGTTAGCAGTGACCAGTGCACCCACGGTGATGATGGTACGGCTGATGCGCCCGCTGATGGGGGCGTTCATGCGCGTATAGCCCAGGTCAACCAGTGCGTTTTCAACCTGCCCTTTGGCGGTCAGAATCCGGCCTTGTGCTTCTTTCTCGGCAGCCAGTGCATCATCATAATCCTGATGGCTGACGGCGTGGGCCTGCACCAGAGATTTGAAACGTTGCAGCTTGGCGCGGGCGGTTACTTCCGAAGCCTCGGCTTCAGCCAGTTGACCACGAGCGGTGTCATACGCAGCCTGATAGCGGGATGGATCAATCTGATAAAGCTGTTGTCCTGCCTGCACGTCAGCGCCTTCTATGAACAGACGCTTCTGGATTACACCGGTAACCTGCGGCCGGACCTGAGCAATCTCATAAGCGTCGGTACGGCCAGGCAGGACAGTGTGAACATTCACAGACTGGGCCTGCAGGGTGATGACTCCAACCTGCTGCGGTGGCATGGCGGGGGCTGCGGCTTTGCGGTTACAGCCAGACAGCGCCAGCAGAGCGACAGCCGAGAGCAGGACCGGACGAAATGGAAGGGTATGCATTGTCACTCTGACGGATCCTGCCTTTGGGAAACAAAGAAAAACGTAAAGATGACACGGCACCGGGCCTAAAGCGCTGCCAACCCCGGAATGAGGGGGCAGCAGACGCACAGACGAGGGAGCGTGTCAGAAAACGGGAACGAATTGTGGAGGCCTGAAACAGTACTAAGTGTTACCGTTTCAGGCGTAAGCTAAAAGGCGGCAAAAGGCTAGTCAAGTCATCTGACTGAGAGAGTGGCAAATCTCTCACTGAAAAGCGTTAGCGGCCAATATCGCGCAGTTTTTTCCCAGCCATGAGGTTTTGCTCAATAACTTCGAGAGAAACTCCTCTGGTTTCGGGGATGAGCAGGCGGGTGAACACAAAGAAGATCGCATTCAGCATGGCGATCATTCCGAAGGTCATTGGAGCACCTATCCCGTTCAACAGGCTGAGGAACGAGACACCAACAATCATGTTGGATACCCAGTTGGTGAGGGTGGAAAGGGTAATGCCTAGATCCCGGCCCTTGATAGGCTGAATTTCTGAACACAGAACCCACATCAGCGGCCCGGCGGACATGGCATGGGCGGCAATGAAGATCATGATAAGGAAGACGCACAGCAGTTTGGCTGCCTGCCCATCCAGCCCGTGATAGTTGAGCAGGGCGAGGGCCCCCATAGCGGCTGTCATGGTGGCAAAGCCGCCATACAGAATGGGTTTACGACCCCAGCGATCGACCAGCCCGATGGCGGCAACTGTAGCCAGTACGTTCACAAAACCTATAATGGCCGTGCACCACATCTGCGCGGTGCCGACAAAGCCTGCCAGCGCGAAAATCTTGGGTGCGTAATACATCACTACATTGATGCCCGCGAACTGCTGCATGGCCTGAAGCAACATACCCAGCAGAATGGAGCGTCGGAAGTTGGCGTTCTTCCACAGAAGAGCCACGCCGCCCTGTCTCTGCTTAAGCTGCTCATCAATGGCGCGGATTTCGGCGTGGGCTTCATGCGGGGTGGGGCGGAGGTCTGTCAGCACCGCCAGAGCTTCCTCCCGTCTACCCTTCATCATCAGCCAGCGCGGGCTGTAGGGGAGAAACAGAACTCCGATGACAAACAGCACACCGGGGATGGCAATAACGCCAAACATCCAGCGCCACTGCCCGTGATAGCTGAACAGGGTATCGCTGATGAAGGCTGCGAAAATACCCACCGTAATCATGAGCTGATAGGTGGAAATCATTGCGCCGCGTGAGTTCTCACTCGCAATTTCCGAGAGGTAGAGCGGAGAGGTGAATGCGGCAATCCCGATAGCCAGACCCATGAGCGCGCGGCCACAGATCATGCTGGTAACAGACCATGCCAGCGCACAGGCCAGAGAGCCGACAATGAAGATGACGCCGCCAATAACAAGCGCCCATTTGCGCCCGCCGATCCGAGCCAGCCATCCGGCCATGATGGCGCCAATGGCGGCACCGGCCATCATGGCGCTGACAATCCATTCCTGCGCAAAGGTGGATGCGTGGAAAGCATCGGCGACAAAATCCAGTGCACCGGAAATAACGCCAATGTCCAGACCAGACATAAGGCCGCCGGTTGCAGCAAGAATACCAATAATAATGGTGCGGACTTGTGAGGAAGAGTCGCTCTCTGTCTCGATTGAAGGCTGATTTTGCATCGGGTTAGACGATTTCCGTAAAGAAAATTATTTTTATTAGCATTTTTTGTTTGTCATCACCTTGCCGGACTATCCCAGTAGGCTAACCAGCTTAAGGATGTTCTCGATAATGCCACAAAATGCCAGATAAATATATTTTTCGTTAAGAGGACTCAGGCCTGATCCTGATTTTCACTGTCTCCAAAGTGGGAATCCCGATGCACCCATGTGGAGAGTAAAAGGCCAAATCCCAGCATGACATTCAGCATGGCCGATCCGCCATAGGAAACCAGAGGCAGCGGCACGCCTCCCACCGGAATGGCGCCCATCACCATGGAGAGATTAACCAGACAATACAGAAAGAAATTCATGCTGATGCCAAGTGCGACCAGCCGCCCAAAGCGGTTCCGGCTGCGGATAGCCATGAGCATACCGCCCAGAATAAGCACCAGCAGCAGGCCGATGACGGTTACGGCTCCCACATATCCCCATTCTTCCGCAATCATGGTGAAGATGAAGTCGGTCTGCTTTTCAGGCAGGAAGTTCAGCTGCCCCTGTGAGCCATGCAGATAGCCCTGCCCCCACATGCCGCCTGACCCAAGTGCGATTTTGGACTGGATGATGTTGTAGCCAGCTCCCAGCGGGTCACTTTCCGGGTTGAGGAAGGTGGTAATGCGGGCGCGCTGGTAATCATGCAGGTGGGCGTAGGCAAATTTTGCCAGATACGGCATGGGCAGCAGGAGCAGGGTAATCAGCCAGAGCCGCATGCCAGCGGCAAAGAACATGGCGGCCCCAATCCCGCCGATAATCACGGCGGTCCCCAGATTGGGCTCCTTGAGCACCAGAGCAACCGGGAGCAGCACAAGGAAAGCCGGGGGCAGCAGCCATAGCGGGTTGCCCATACGGGCGTAGCTGATGCGATGAAACCATGATGCCAGCACCAGTACCAGAGCCACCTTGGCGTATTCGGAGGGCTGGATTTGCAGGCCGCCAATCATCAGCCAGCGTTCTGCCCCTTTTCCCACATGCCCCATGCGCAGCACGGCCACCAGCAGGATGATGGACAGCACATAAAGTGGCCCGGAAATGCGGACCAGCATCTTGGGGGGAAGCATGGCGACGGTGATCATGAGCACCAGTCCCACCGCAAACCGTGCCGCCTGCGGGGCTGCAAATGGATACGGCGTGCCGCCCCCTGCGGAATAAAGTGTGACGTAGCCAATTCCGGCCAGAGTGCAGATGAGCAGTACATACAGCCAACTGATGCGCCAGAGCTTGGAGAGTAGTCGGAAGCTTGGCTCAGCGCGCAAAAGGCGTTTGTGGAATTTCATGGCTATTCGGGCGTATCTGCGTCTGGTGTGTCCGCGTTCGCAACACTTTCCGGGGGCGGAGTGAGGTGGTTCACCGGGTCACGCAGCAATGTGTCCGTCATGATATCACGCGCCAGAGGGGCTGCGGCATCTGCCCCGGTATTCCCGTGTTCAATCACGACCGAGACGGCATAGCGTGGCGCGTCATACGGTGCGAAACAGATAAACAGCGCATGGGGGCGATATTCCCACGGTAAGTTTGCGGAGTTGAAGTGCCCGCTTTCACGCTGCGCACGGGAGACGCGGCGCACCTGAGCGGAGCCGGTTTTACCTGCCATGGTGATGCCGGGCAGATCCAGCCGGGCTTTTGGGGCCGTGCCGTGGGGTTCATTCACCACAGCAAACATCCCGCCCCTTAAAGCGGCCAGATAAGTGTCTGGCATATCCAACATGGGCCAGTGTTCGGGGGAGGCTTCCGGCCCAAGGTCACCATTCATGCTGCGGATCAGATGTGGCTGGACGGCGCGCCCCGTGGCAAGGCGGGAAGTATAGGTGGCCAGTTGCAGGGGCGTGACCTGCACAAAGCCCTGCCCGATGCCGCTGACAATAGTGTCACCTCCATTCCAGTGATGGTGGTGTGATTGCCGCCATGTAGGGGTCGGGATCAGGCCAGTGCGGGTATGCGGGAGTTCGATATCCAGCGGCGTGCCCAGCCCGAATTTATGAGCGGCCTCGGCAATGCGGTCCATGCCTACCCGGCGGGCCATTTCATAAAAATAGACGTCACAGGAATATTTGAGGGCCTGATGCAGGTCTACAGACCCATGCCCCCAGCGGGACCAGCAGTGAAAGCGCGTACCGCCCACGTCCAGATGTCCGGGGCAGAACACGCGGTCTGTGGGGGAGAACAGGCCGGATTGCAGCCCGGCCATGGCAACTGCGGGTTTGAATGTGGAACCGGGGGGATACACCCCGGCTACCGCTTTGTTGATCAGCGGTGTACGCTCGTTATTGGTCCACTCAATCCATTGCGTGTGGCTCACGCCGCTATCAAACAGGGATGGGTCGAACGAGGGGGTGCTGACCATGGCCAGCACCTCCCCGTTGCGGCAGTCCATCACCACAGCGGAGGCCGTCTGCTCACCTATGCGGGCCAGCACTTTCTGTTGCAGGCCACGGTCGATGGTCAGGCCGATTTCACCACCGGGCATACCCTCCACCCGGTTGAGTTCGGACATCACGCGGCCAACGGAATTGACTTCCATTTCCACGGATCCAGCCGTGCCGCGCAGTTTTTCGTCCTGGCTTTGTTCCACGCCAGCACGACCCACGCGCATGCCGGGCAGGGCGAGCAGGGCGGAGCGGGCAACATCCCGCTCATTTGGCGGTGCGACATAGCCGATCAGATGCGCCAGCAATTCCCCTTCCGGGTAGACGCGCCGGGTGCCGACATCAATCAGCACACCGGGCAGGGACGGGGCGTTGAGTTCAATCCGTGCCATTTCTTCCCAGGAGAGGAAGTCGCGCAGCATGACCGGCACAAACCGGCGCTGGTGGCGCATTTCCCGCGCAATGCGGGCGCGGTCGCGCTCATCCAGCGGAATAATGGTGGAAAATCGCTCGATGGTGCCGCTGACATCGGTGGTTTCTTCCGGCATCAGCAGAGCGCGCCAGTTTTCCTTGTTATTGGCCAGCGCCACGCCGTACCGGTCCATAATCCGGCCACGCGGCGGGGCCAGATAGCGTTTGCTCACACGGTTGCTAGCCGCCATGCGGGCGTATCGGTCACCGTCTTTAATCTGAAGCTGGTAGAGTTTATGCGCCAGTTCCCCCAGTGCTCCGGCCTGTACAGCCATGAACAGCAGTGCCCGGCGTGTAAAAACGCCGCGCCCCGGGTCCTTCTGGTTTTTGATGGGCATCAGGCGGTTGCTCTCCCGCCTGCGACGCCTCAGCCGCATGACATGTCTCCGGACAGCATCATGGGTCTTCCTTCTCATCCAGCCTGTGCAGAACCCATGAGAACAGGGCTGAAAGCGGAGGATAGACACCAATGGTCAGAAGAGCCTCGAACAAAGCCGGGGCGATGTCCAGCACATCCAGCCGGAAGAGACAGGCCAGCCCCCATTGCAGCAGGCAGGCGGCTGAGGCTACCAGCGCGAACACGCCCCAGACCAGCAGGAAGTTCAGGCGCATGAGGCCAAAGCGCGCATAAAACGCCACGCCATGCACCAGCAGCAGGATAAAGGCGCTCACTCCAAGCGGCGTGAAGCCCACCAGATCCATGAACAGGCCCAGCAGAAACACCGCCAGCCCGGACATGCCGGTAGGCCGCCAGAACGACCAGAAAAATATGGTGGCGATCACAATGGCAGGCAGCAGTTCTGCCGCCCCTGGAATGTTCAGCGGGGCAGAGAAAAAAATGATAATCAGCGCAATAAACACGGAGGGCAGCAGCCGCCGTGCACCGTGGTCAAGGCGCTGCCACAGGGTCTGGCGGGGCCGGATTTCCGGTTCCCATGCGCTCATGGATGGGTCGGGCATCATCTCTGTGTGCCCTCAGCCCTGACCAAGCAGAGTTTTGAGTGGCAGAGTCAGCGGTTTGCGCGGTCGGGCCAGTGGCACATGGCCGGGGGCATCCGGCGGGTCGATCAGCGCCTGACCAAAGTCAAACACGCGCAGCAGAGTCAGGTGGTCAAGCTGGGCAAATGGCACAACCACAGGTTGACCAGGGTGCAGATAGTGCACCGTGCCAATAGGCAGTCCTGCGGGGAAAGCACCTGCCTGATCACTTGTCACGACTCGTTCACCTTCAATAGGCCGCGTATCCTGCGCGTAATACATCAGCCGTGGGAGAGCTGTATTATCTCCCCCCATGATGGCCGTAGCATGGCTGGCGTCGAGCATGACGGGCAGGCGGCTTGCAATATCGGTGATCAGCAGGATTCGGGACGAGCGCGCTCCCGTTTCCGTCACACGGCCAGCCAGACCATTGGCGGCCAATGCCACATTGCCTACATGCACGCCGCTTTCCGTTCCTGCCACCAGTAGAACGGCGCGAGCATAAATGCCGCCGCTATCGGCCACCACGCGGCCCGTAACAAAGGCGGGGGTGGGTTCAGGAATCCAGTGCAGGGCAGTTTTTAGCGTGTCGTTTTCCCGCGTCAGGGAGACGGCAACATCATACCAGCGGCGCAGGTTTTCATTTTCAGCCTGAAGCCGGGTGTTTTCGGACGCCATACGTCCGGCCTCACGCAGATTGCTGCTCAGGGCCTGCACCCGGTTCTGGGCTGACGTCATCAGGCCCCATAAGGGAGCGAGGGCATCGGCGACCACCATGCGGGCCTGATCGGTTAGTCTGCGGTCTGCCTGACCGGCGATGACAATGCCAATGGACAGCAACACCAGCAGGGGGAGCACCAGTTTGCCGAGCGCCTGACGCATCTGGATGGAGACAGGAATCATGTGGTCTCCGCTGTTTTCAGGCGGTCAGACCCTGTGAGGGCGTTCAGGGCGTGTCTGCGTGTTCTCCACATGGAGTGGCATGCATCCTTTCCATCAGCCAAGCTGACGTATCGTGCCGTGTTCCTCCTTTCCGAAAAGAAGGAGACTCAGTTTTATGATAAAAGCATGACTATTAATACATGGTTGTCAGGACGTTGCGCAGGCGCTTCATTTCTTCCAGCGCACGCCCCGTGCCCAGCGCCACGCAAGACAGAGGATCTTCCCCAACGGTTACTGGCAGGCCAGTGGCCAGACGCAGCACATCGCTCAGGCGGTAGAGCAGCGCACCGCCGCCTGTGAGCACAATGCCTTTGTCCACAATATCAGCCGCCAGTTCCGGCGGCGTGTTTTCCAATGCGGTGCTGACAGCGTCCACAATCTGGCTCACGGGTTCCAGAAGGCTCTCGGCAATCTGGGCCTGAGAAACCTGAACTTCACGCGGGACGCCGTTAATCAGGTCGCGTCCTTTTACATCCAGCCACGGGCCAGGATCTTCAGGATCATCCGGCATCATGGCAGAGCCGAGATTGATCTTGATCCGCTCGGCAGAGCTTTCACCAATCAGCAGATTATGTGTGCGGCGGATGTAGGAGATGATGGCTTCATCCATCTTATCTCCGCCCACGCGCACGGAGCGGGCATAGACAATGCCGCCCAGAGAAATAACAGCGACTTCCGTTGTGCCACCGCCAATATCAACAATCATGCTGCCCGAGGGTTCTGTTACCGGAAGGCCAGCACCGATGGCCGCAGCCATAGGTTCTTCAATCAGGAAGACGCGGCGTGCACCGGCACTTTCAGCGCTTTCCTGAATGGCACGGCGTTCCACGGCGGTGGAACCGGAGGGGACGCACACAATAATCTGCGGGCTGGTAAAGGCGCGACGATTGTGCACCTTGCGGATGAAATGTTTGATCATTTCTTCCGCGACATCAAAATCGGCAATCACGCCGTCCCGCATCGGGCGGATGGCGGTGATGTTTCCCGGAGTCCTGCCAACCATCAGCTTGGCGTCTTCTCCCACGGCCAGAAGTTGCTTTTTGCCTCGTACGTCGGCAATGGCCACCACAGACGGCTCATTGAGAACAATGCCGCGTCCTTTGACGTAGACGAGGGTATTGGCAGTACCCAGGTCGATAGCCATGTCGGCGGACATGAGACCGAGCAAACGAGAGAACATTCAGCACTCCTGGCTTGAGGGGGTACTGTGCGGGCCGTAAACGCAGGCTCGCAAATAACCGCACTCGGATAATTAGCTTGATATATGTGTGGCAGGGATTACCGGGCTGCAACCACCCAGACAAGGCCCTGACGCAATAAACTGCCTAAATTTATACAAGCCCGGTCCGGTATAGCAAAACCGGGCTTGTTTGCCTTTTTCAGACAGTCAGCGCTTCAGGTTCCGCGCGGGTGCGTTTGACCAGCAGTTTGTTCAGCGCATGAACGTAAGCGCGCACGGCAGAAACAACGGTATCTGCATCGGCACCCTGACCATCTACCAGTTTCCCGTCCTCTTCAAGCCGTACGGTGGTACGGGCCTGCGCATCCGTTCCTTCCGTAACAGCTCCAACGGAGAACAGGGCCAGACGGGCGTCATGCGGGAAGGCGCTGCGCAGGGCGTTGAAGGCCGCATCAACCGGGCCATTGCCTGTGGCTTCAGCCTCAACAACCTTGCCATCCACATGCAGGGACAGCGTGACAGTGGAGGGCTTGCCGGAGCAGGACGTCAGGCTGAGTGTGCCGAAGCGGATGTGCTCGTTATCGCGCACTTCATCATCCACCAGAGCCACGATGTCTTCATCGTAGACGGCTTTTTTCTTGTCAGCCAGATCCTTGAAGCGGGCAAAGGCGTCATTCAGCTTGGCGTCATCCAGATCGCCATAGCCCAGAGCTTTCAGCTTGTCGCGGAATGCTGCGCGGCCAGAATGCTTGCCCATGATCAGGGAAGAGCGGGACCAGCCCACGCTTTCCGGCGTCATGATCTCATAGGTCGCAGCATTTTTCAGCACGCCATCCTGATGGATGCCGCTTTCATGCGCAAAGGCGTTCCGGCCAACAATGGCCTTGTTGGGCTGCACATCAAAACTGGTGATGGTGGCCAGCATGCGGGACACCTTCAGCAGGCTTTCTGACTGAATGCCGGTGGTGAAGGGATACTGGTCATGCCGTGTGCGGATGGCCATGACGATTTCTTCCAGAGCGGCATTGCCTGCCCGTTCGCCAATGCCGTTGATGGTGCATTCAATCTGCCGTGCCCCGCCGCGCACGGAGGCCAGCGTGTTGGCCACACCCAGACCGAGGTCATTATGGTTATGGGCAGAGAAAATAACCTGATCAGCCCCCGGCACGCGCTCCAGCAGCATGGAGAAAATGCGTTCCATGTCTTCCGGCGTGGCGTAACCCACGGTGTCAGGGATATTGATGGTGGTAGCACCGGCCTTGATGGCGGCTTCCACACAGCGGCACAGAAAGTCCGGGTCCGTGCGGGAGCCATCTTCTGCGGACCATTCCACATCGTCCGTCAGGTTACGGGCTGCCGTGTTGCCGGTGGTAATCAGGTCCAAAACAGCCTCCGGCTCCATCCGCAGCTTGTATTTCATGTGCAGTGGAGAGGTGGAGATAAAGTTGTGAATACGCTTGCGTTCAGCCGGGGCCAGAGCCTCACCCGCAGCAGCAATATCCTTCGCGCCACCAGAGCGGGCCAGCGCGCAGATCACAGCACCTTTGGTGTGCTTGGCAATCTGGTTAACGGACTCGAAATCCCCTTTGGACGCGACGGGGAACCCGGCTTCAATCACATCCACGCCCAGAGCAGCGAGGGCTTCCGCCATGCGCAGCTTTTCCGCCAGATTCATGGAGAACCCGGGGGACTGCTCACCATCCCGCAGCGTGGTGTCAAAAATAATGACACGGTCAGCAGGCAGATTACCAAAGGAGGGGTGGTTGATGTGTGTGGAACTGGATGACATCTGGAGTGTCCTTGAAATCGGTCTTGTCTGGTGTCTGGCATGCACGTCAGGCACGCCGGTTTCCGCTGTTAATGCGGAAGCTCGTTCATCTTTCCCCTAAGCGCGACAGCACAAGGCCGCCCGGATCGCTCAGGGGCAGATTAGTCGGAGGAGAAGGTCCAGACGTGTGGCCACGCCGCCCGCCTGCGCCGCTTTGCGGCACAGAACAGACTCGGACGTGAACCAGACGGAATTCATGGCGGGCACCATACAGGCGGATTTTGTAAAAGCAACTCTAGTTTGCGCGCTGCCCGCGCAGGCAATGCAGCGCATACAGCATGACACCCAGCAGCACGGCGGCAAAGGTCTGATGCACAGCCCCGGCCCAGACCGGCACAACCAGCAGCAGGGTGGTAACGCCCAGCGCATACTGGATCAGCACCGCCCAGCCCAGCAGCATGATGGCATTATGCGCTTTGCTGCCAAGGCCTGTGGCGCGCAGGCCCACCAGCAGAACCGCACCAATGCTCAGGGCCGTCAGGGTGGCCAGCAGGCGGTGGTCAAACTGAATGGCGGCTTTGTTGTCCACCAGATTCATCCAGAAGGGAGAAAGACGGGCATACTCAGCCGGGATCAGGTGGCCGTCCATCATCGGGAAGGTGTTGTAAACAAAGCCTGCATGGGTGCCTGCCGTAAAACCGCCCGCAACAATGGTGATGCAGATCAGGCAGAGCGCCAGCCAGACGAGACGCTTTGTCAGCGTGCCGCTGGCGGAGGGGGCAACACCCTGCGGTGTGGGCCAGCGGATGGAAAGCGCCGTCCAGAAAATAGCAAGATACAGGGCAAGGGCTGCGCTCAGGTGCAGGACCAGACGCACCGGTTCCACCGCCGTGCTATCCGGGCGAAAGCCGGAATGGACCATGAACCAGCCAATGGCCCCCTGCATGGCGCCCAGAATAAAGAACACAAACAGGCGCAGCGCCAGTGCTCGGGTGATCATCCCGCGGATGGTAAACCAGATGAGCGGCAGCAGCAGCACGAGGCCCATCAGGCGGCCCCAGAAGCGGTGAATCCATTCAGCCCAGAAAATTTTCTGGAACCCTTCCAGTCCGAATCCTTCATGCTGAAGATGATATTGCGGGATGGTCTGATACAGCGCGAACAGGCGCTCCCACTCTGCATGAGACAGCGGAGGAATGAAGCCGCTGACAGGCTGCCAGTCCATAATGGACAGGCCAGACCCGGTCAGGCGTGTCACCCCGCCAATGGCAATCATGCCCAAAAGCATGAAGCACAGGAGAAACAGCCAGTTTGAAATCAGGCGGCGATGGTTGGGGGCCATATCGGCATAGCGCGGAGGAGAGGAGGACATGGCACCCTTTGGCTTGTGTTGTGTCTGAGTAAGCAGGGTTTAAACCCTGCTTGCGGCTGGCGGCAAGAAGATGGTACCAGCCGGTAGGATGGAACAGACAAATCCCTCCACCCCCCGGCCTGTTTTACGGTTTTTACGCCCCGCCCTGATGCTGGCCTTTCTGGTGGCGGGTGCTGTGCTGCTGCGTGCCATGCCCGGCCTGCGGCATGTGCTGGACAGTACAGCCCTGCTACGGGATGGCGCATGGGGGCGTGTGGTGTTTCTGGCCGGAGCCTCCGTCTGGTGCGCGTTTGGCCTGCCCCGGCAGGTTGCAGGCTTTGCCGCAGGGCTGGCCTATGGCGCGATTGAAGGCGCGGTGCTGATTACCGTTGCATCCACGGCAGGGTGTGTTGCAGGGTTTTTCTGGGCCCGCTGGGGTGGCCGGCACTGGGCGCAGGCCCGGCTGGGGGCCCGTTTTGCCCGGGTGGACGCTATGCTGAGCCGCCAGCCTTTTCTGAGTATCCTGACATTACGTTTGCTCCCGGTCGGTTCGGCCTTGTTGCTGAACCTGCTTGGCGGGGTGTCTGGCGTCGGGGTTCTGCCTTTTGCCGCAGCAACGGTGCTGGGTGGGCTGCCACAGAACGTGGTGGCCGTCTTGCTTGGGTCCGGTGTGCGGGTTGACGCTTTGTGGCAATTTGTGCTTGGCGGAGGGCTGTTTGTTGCCTCTGGCGTGCTGGGCGTGTGGTTGCTTCGTCGGGCGCAGGTGGCGCGTCTGGTGCAGGACGCAGGCCAGACCGACCAGCCGGGCGTGTAGGAGAAAGTCTCCTTCAAAGCAGCATCACAAAGATGCTGCATTTCTGTTCTTCGTTTTTACCACTGTCCTGACAGGGCAAGGTCCTGTTCACTCCCTCATCACCCCTCATTTTTCTTTCTGGAGCGCCACGATGGCATCTGCCACCGTCTCACGACAGCTTGTTTCTGCCGTTTTTCCGCAGGGGGTGCCGCGCTGGCTGCCCCTGCTGCTGGGGTTTCTGACGGCCGTCGGACCAATTTCAACGGATATTTATCTGCCAGCTTTTCCTGCCATGGAGCAGTCCCTGCATACCACGGCGGGCAATGTGCAGATGACATTGTCCATCTGGTTTGTGGGGCTGGCTATCGGGCAGATTACCATGGGCCCATTGGCTGACCGCTACGGGCGGCGCTGGCCCATGCTGGCGGGAAATCTGATTTATGGTCTGGCCTCTGCTGTCTGCGCTTTTGCTCCGGATATCGTAACCTTTTCCATCGCGCGGTTTGTGGCGTCCATCGGGGCATCTGCCAGTCTGGTTATTCCCACGGCCTGCGTGCGGGACATTGTGCCGGACCGGAACGCCGGAGCCAGAATGATGTCTCAGCTGGTTATGGTCATGGGTGTTGTGCCTATTCTGGCCCCTATGCTGGGCGGGATGGTGGTGGCGGTTACTTCATGGCGCATCATCTTCTGGGTGTCTGCTGTGTATGGGCTGCTGTGCGTGCTGCTGGTGCTGTGGGTGCTGCCGGAAACCCTCCCGTATCAGAAGCGGGTTTCTCTTTCCCCCATGACGCTGGTCACCCGTTATCTCACGCTTCTGCGTGACCGGTCTTTCAGCTCACATGCGCTGATCACGGGTTTTTCCACCTTCATGCAGTTCAGCTATCTGACAGCGGCGTCCTTCATCTTCATCAAGATTTTCGGGTTCACGCCGTTCCGTTTTTCCATGTTGTTTGGCGTTTTTTCCGTATTCATGATCGGCGCATCCCAGCTGAATGGGGTGCTGGTTGGGCGGATCGACTCGGCCCGACTCCTGCTTATGGCCATACTTGTGGCCGTGCTGGGGGGCGCGCTGGTTGTGGGTGTCAGTCTCTGGGGGGATTGGTATGCAAGCCCGGAATGGCGCAAACATTATGAAGTGTGGTTCCTTATTGCGGCAATGGTGCTCACCCTCGCGCCGTCGGGCTTTATTTTCCCCAATGGTATGATGGGCGCGCTGGCAGATCACCCCAGTCTGGCAGGGGCTGCGGCAGCACTGGCAGGCACCATGCAGTATGTGCTGGGTGCTATGGCCGGTGCGGTGCTGGGGCTTTTTCCGGCAACGTCGGCTCTGCCCATGGCAGGGTGTATGTTTTTTGGTACATTAATGATGCTGGCAATGTGTGCTCTCCGGCCTGGTGGCCTGAGGAGCACAAGCGGCCACTAAGGCGGCTGGTGGAGCAGGGCGCAGTGTTCTGAAACCACAGGCGGCGTGAGACGGAGCTAGGACGGCATGGCACGGCATCCCGCAAGACGGGCTCATATTCTGGCACTGATTGGTGCCGGTCTGCTGATTGTCACTTTCGGGACAATGGGTATCGAGCTTGGTAATGAAATGGCCCGCCATGGTGACATGGATCGCCAAAGCACTGCGGCGGGCAGTTACCTGCGGAACCTGCACCATGCCACCAGTGAAGCGCGGATCTGCCATTATGCCTGGCTGGCAAGAGGGCAGGAGCGGGATCAGGCCTGTTATGAACGTGCCATAGCCCAACTTGGCTCGGCCCGGCAGGAGTTTACCGCATTCAAGACTGTTCAGCAGCGTGAAGGTGGAGGCCGCTCTAACCCACTGAACGCGGTGGATGATGGGCTGACGCAGGTTGCGGGCTGGAAAACTGCTGGCGGTGCAATGCCGGAAGGCGGTGAGCAGATTCTGGGCACACTGGATGATAATCTTTCCGTAATAAGCCGCGTCAGCACGCTTGATCAGGCAGACCGTGTGGCCAACATGCTGCGTAATACCAGCTGGCAGCGGCGTCTGGGGCTTCTGGGTATTCTGACGGGTGTGCTCAGCCTGATTTCCGCAGGCTGGGTGCTGGACCGGTCGTCTCTTGCCGCAGCCAGGGCGGAAGCCTCATCGCGTGATCTGGCACTGCGTTTGCGCGCTACACTGGACAGCCTGAGTCTGGGCGTTGCGGTGTTTGGGGCCGATGGCCGCCTGTGGCACTGGAACGAACAGTTGCGCACGGTGCTCGGGCTGGAAAAGGATTTCCTGAAATTCGGTTTGTCTTACGAAGACCTCAGTTCCGTTCTGGTGGTGGGCGGAGCCCCGTTGCTGGAACCCTTTGAGCACATTGAAGTCAGCCTGCTGCGTGGTGAGCGCGCCGCTCCTGTGGTGGTGGAATGTAACGGTACGAATGGGGCGGATCTGGAATTATGCCGTACTTTATTTTTTGCGCCGGATGGCGCTGCGGAACGTCGCGGCTTTGTGCTGACAGCCGCTGATATCACGTTACGCCTGCGCAGTGAGCGGGCCCTGGGTGAAGCCCAGAAGCTGCGCGCCCTTGGTCAGCTGACTGCCGGAATTGCGCATGACTTCAAAAATCTGCTCACCGTTATTCTGGGTAATCTGGAGCTGGCGGCTGACCATGACCAGCAGGAGCATGTGGAGCAGCGGCAGGAATATCTGTCTGCGGCCACTCACGCCGGGCGGCGGTCTGAGGCTTTGACGGGCCAGTTGCTCTCCTTCATGCGGCGGCAGAGTTCTACACCGGATTCCCTCTCTTTGTCGGACCTGTTCTCCTTCCTCAGCGGGTTGCTGGGGCGGATTATCGGCCCGCGTATTGTGGTGGAATGTGGGGATGTGTCCGGTGTGTGGTCGGTGCGGGCAGACCCGGCCCAGCTTGAAAGTGCTGTGCTGAATCTGGCGATCAACGCGCGGGATGCCATGCCCACAGGGGGGCGGCTGCGTATTGCGGCCCGAAATGTCACCTTCTCCGTCAATGCAGACCTTATGAGCCTTCCGGTGGAAGAAGGCCGCACAATGCGGGTGGTTTCTGACCCTACGCCACTGGCGGCCGGAGACTGGGTGCGGCTGGACGTGATTGATAGCGGCAGCGGTATGACGAAAGATGTGCTGGCTCATTTGTTTGAGCCCTTTTTCACCACCAAGGGAGAAGGGGCAGGCACGGGGCTGGGTATGGCTATGGTTCTGGCGTTCTCTCAGCAGGCTCGTGGGCGCGTGGTGGTGGCAACCGGAGCGTCTCGCGGCACAGAGGTGTCCTTGTGGCTGCCTCGTGCCGTGGCGGACGTGAAGGAAGTTGTTCTGCCAGCATGCACACCGGTTACAAAAATACAGGGGCGGCAGATGCAGGTGCTGGTTGTAGAAGATGATGCCGCTATTCGGGACATTGTTGTCACTATTCTGAGCATGGCCGGGCATCAGGTGCTGGAAGCCGGGGATGGTGAGCAGGCTTTTGATGTCGCGGCTGCCGCCAAAGGGCGGATTGATCTGCTGGTAACCGATATCCAGCTTCCCGGTCCTCTGGATGGGCTAACCCTTTCCCGCGTGCTGGCCGGGCGGGATGCCGGTCTGGCCGTGGTCTATATGTCTGGGGAACTGACGGTGGATAGCCCGGCACCTCCCGGCGCACTGGAGGGGGCGCGGCTGCTGGCCAAACCCTTCCGGCGGGATGGGCTGATGCAGGCTGTGACAGCTGCATTGAGCGCACGGGCGCGAGCCTGATTTCCTCTCTTCTCTCTTGCGGAAGGGGGAGGGGCGGGCTAGAGCGTGTGCCGCAAAACATCGGAAAAGGATCACCACGGGCCATGACGCAGCACGAGGATATCGACCTGAAGCGTTATATCCGGAATATTCCGGATTTTCCGAAACCGGGTATTCTGTTTTACGATATTTCCACGCTGATGCGTGAGCCGGATGCATGGCAGATTGCTATGGGCCGTCTGGCCCGGCAGATTGC
>NZ_CALLXM010000074.1 GCF_937875265.1 uncultured Acetobacter sp.
GCGGCATCTGCGCCCACATTGGGGCGGCTTTCATAAATTACGCCAATCACGCCCACCGGCGTGGCCACACGCCGGAAGCGCAGGCCGTTGGGGCGCGTCCATTCTTCCAGAATCCGGCCAACCGGGTCTGGCAGATCCGCCATTTCTTCCAGCCCAACCGCCATGGCCTCCACCCGCTCCGGGGTGAGCGTCAGGCGGTCACGGAAGGCATCCCCCGCGGTTGAGGCTTCCAGATCCTTCGCATTGGCTTCCAGAATAGCCGGGCGTGCTTTGCGAATAGCTACAGCAGCCGCCCACAAAGCCCGGTCCCGTGCAGAGGAGGGGCTTTGTGCCAGAGTGCGGGACGCCAGTCTGGCTCGACGCGCCAGGGCCACCATTGGGCGTGGCACAGCCCCGGAAACCGTCTGCTGTGCCATACCCTGCTGCCCGTCTTCCTGCGCCTTCATAATGGCGTCCTTCATCCCCGTTTTACTCTGTTATCTAACAGTCTGCGCGATCTGGCTCAGACGTTGAAGCGGAACAGCAGGACGTCTCCGTCCTTCACCACGTAATCCCGCCCTTCAATACGCAGACGCCCGGCTTCTTTTGCTCCGGCTTCACCACCGTACTGAATGTAATCATCATACGCGACAGTTTCACATGCAATGAAGCCACGCTCAAAATCATTGTGAATGACGGCGGCGGCCTGCGGTGCCTTGGTACCTTCAGTAATGGTCCAGGCCCGTGTTTCCTTCGGGCCGACCGTAAAGTAGGTGCGCAGACCCAAAAGGCCATATCCGGCGGCAATCACGCGGTCCAGACCACTATCGCTCAGCCCCAGACCTTCCAGAAATTCCAGACGTTCCTCATCAGCAAGCTGACTGACTTCGGCTTCAATCGCCGCAGAGACAATGACCACAGCGGCGCCTTCAGACTCCGCTTTAGCCTGCACGGTTCTGGAGAAGTCATTCCCGGTTGCCGCAGACTCTTCATCCACATTGCACACATACAGAACGGGCTTGCTGGTCATCAGCTGAAGGCGGCGCACAGCCTCTTCTGCCCCTGCCGGAATAGCCGTCCGGGCCGGACGACCTTCCTGAAGCGCCAGGATCAGCGGTTCAACCACCTCAACCTGCGCCATAGCTTCAGCATCGCGGTTCTTGGCGCGCTTTTGCAGGGCGGGCAGACGCTTTTCCAGCGAATCCAGATCCGCCAGCATCAGCTCTGTTTCAATAATTTCTGCATCACGCACGGGGTCCACGCCGCCTTCAACATGCGTGATGTCATCATCTTCAAAGCAACGCAGCACGTGGATAATGGCGTCTACTTCACGGATGTTGGCCAGAAACTGGTTCCCCAGCCCTTCCCCACGGGATGCACCGCGCACGAGGCCGGCAATATCCACAAATTCCAGACTGGTGGGCACGACCTTCTGAGACTTACCAACCGTTGACAGCTTTTCCAGCCGGGGGTCGGGCACAGCCACGCGGCCCACATTGGGCTCAATGGTGCAGAACGGATAGTTGGCCGCCTGCGCTGTAGCCGTTGCTGTCAGCGCATTAAACAGGGTGGATTTGCCCACATTGGGCAGACCGACAATACCGCAATTAAACCCCATCAGCCTTTACTCCCATCTGGCAACGCAACCTGCGTCATAAATTGATCCGACCGGCCTTCAGCCAGAAGTGGTGCTGCATCTGCCATTTTGTCCAGCAGAGGCTCAAGCCAGGTCTGTCGGTCTGTCTCTGTAAAATTTCCAAGCACCCAGCCATGCACGCGCTCCTTGGCACCGGGATGCCCGATACCAATCCGCACACGCCAGTAGTCCGGAGTACCAAGCATCTTGTCCATGGAACGCAGGCCATTATGCCCTGCGGCACCGCCACCGCGCTTGACCCGCACCTTACCCGGCACAAGATCCAGCTCGTCATGAAAAGCGGTAATATGGTCAGGCGCTACTTTATAGAACGCCGCGGCTTCCTGCACACTTTCGCCAGAACGATTCATGTACGTCATGGGGCGCAGCAGCAGCACACGATGCGTGCCAATCCGGCCTTCCGAAAACAGTCCTTTGAAGCGTACCCGCCATGGAGAAAACCCATAGCGGCTGGCAATGGTATCCACCGCCATGAAACCGACGTTGTGCCTGTGTCGGCTCATTGAAGACTCGGGATTTCCGAGTCCGGCCCAGAGCAACATCACTGGTCCTGTATCTTAGTGAGACGGGGGCACGTGCGCGGCACATGCCCCCAGACTCTTATTTTCAGAACGTCAGTCTGGCGTTCAGGCAGAAGGAGCTTCTGCTGCGTCGCCTTCAGCTTCATCAGCTTCGTCAACGCTCGGTGCAGCAATCGTGGCGATCACGAAGTTGGGGATGTGCACCAGCGGGGTCACGTTTTCCGTGCCCTTCAGGTCTTCCCAACGCACGTTATCGTTGATGTCCAGAGCGGACAGATCAACCGTGAAGAATTCAGGGATGTGTTCCGCATCCGCTTCAACTTCAACCGTGTGACGCACGATGTTCAGAACGCCGCCGCGCTTAAGGCCCGGAGCTTTGTCTTCACCCGTGAAGTGAACGGAGACTTCAACCGTCACGCTCTGACCAGCTGCAAGACGCAGGAAGTCGATGTGTTCCGGGCTGTCTTTTACCGGGTGCAGCTGGATGTCACGAATCAGGGCGCGCTCGGTAATACCGCCTTCAACCTTGATTTCGTAAACGCGTGAGCGCCAGCCGGAAGCCTGAATCCCTTTGACAACAATACGGGGATCAAGAGCGATCAGAGTCGGTTCTTTTTTACCGCCATAAATCACGCCAGGTACCAGACCAGCACGTCTCGTTGCACGCGCTGCCCCCTTACCAGCCTTCGCGCGCGCCGAAACTTCGATAGATGTAATCTTGGACACGTTGAATTCTCCTAAAAACCAAAACATACAGGCCTCCAGGGGTGCCTGCACGGTGCGGTGCCCATACCGGAAACAGGGGGCAAAAGCAATGCTCACGACCATTTTCCGGCGGAAGACCCAGCAAAACAGCGATGATTGACAGGGCCTGAGCCAGTATGTGAGCCATAGCCCAAGGAGCGGTCTCCCCCTTGCCGATGCCCCGGCCCGCACCAGCAACCCGGACCATACCGATGTCAGACAAGCCCCAGCAATTTGCCAGTGACAACTATGCGGGCATCTGCCCGGAAGCGCTGGAGGCCATTACCCGTGCCTCAGCCACCGGTTCCGCCCCGGCCTATGGGGATGATGCCTGGACCCGGCTGGCCGCTGAGGCCATCTGCACTCTGTTTGGCACACAGGCCTCAGTCTTTTTTGTCCTGACCGGCACGGCTGCTAATGCGCTGGCGCTGGCAACACTCTGCCCACCCTATTGCAGCGTGATTGCTTCCGACATTGCCCATATTGAAACCTCAGAACGTGGCGCCCCCGAGTTCTTTTCCGGCGGCAGCAAGCTGCTCACCCCGCCCTGCCCGGATGGCAAGCTGACACCAGAAGCCATTCGTCTGTGCCGCCGCAAGGCCAGCAGCCCTCATGCCTCAGAACCCACCGTGGTGAGCATCACCCAGCCAACAGAAAACGGGCTGCTTTATACGCTGGAAGAAATTCGGGCGTTGGCCGAAGTCTGCCAGGAATGCGGGCTGAAACTGCATATGGATGGTGCCCGGCTTGCCTGCGCCATTGCTGCACTGGGCTGCACGCCTGCGGCCATGACGTGGGAGGCGGGCGTGGACGCCCTGAGCTTTGGCGGCACCAAAAACGGCATGGCTGTGGGCGATGCCGTGGTGTTTTTTGACCGCTCTCTGGCCCGCGGCTTTGCCGAACGCGCCAAACAGGCCGGGCAACTGGCCTCCAAAATGCGGTTTATCACTGCGCCCTGGCTCAGCATGATCAAAAGCGGCGCATGGTTGCGCAATGCAGAGCACGCCAATGCCAGCGCCCAGCAGTTTGCACAGGCTGTGCAGGACATCCCCGGCGTGCAGCTTGCGTGGCCGGTTCAGTCCAATGCCGTCTTTCTGCTCATGCCAGAGCAGGCCATGAACAGCCTGCGTGCCAAAGGCTGGCGATTCCATACCTTCTTTGGAGCAGCGGCCCGCTTCCTGTTTGCATGGGATGCACAAAGTGCGACGATAGACGCACTGGCAGCCGATATCCGGGCCTGCCTGGAACGCCACCCCGCGTCTTTCCCTTGACATCTGCGCAGCTCCCCGGCTTCCTCCCGCGCAGTATATAAAATACAGGCCCTCAATTTCAGGACGAGAGAATGCACCCTTACCGTACCCATAGCTGTTCGGCCCTCCGCGCACAGGACGCCGGCACCACAGCGCGCCTGTCTGGCTGGGTCCATAGCAAACGGGACCACGGCGGCCTGCTGTTTATCGACCTGCGTGACGAAACTGGCATTACTCAGATTGTCATCCCCGCGGGTGACCCGTCGATGCCACAGGCTGAAAACACCCGCGTTGAAAGCGTGATCACGGTAACGGGTGAAGTGGTACGCCGCGAAGAAAGCACCCGCAACCCGGATCTGGCCACTGGTGACATTGAAGTGCGTGCCCGTGACTTTGTGGTGCAGTCTGCCGCAGCCGTGCTGCCGCTACAGGTTGCAGGCCATGAAAATTACCCGGAAGACCTCCGCCTGCGGTATCGCTACATTGATCTGCGCCGGGACAGCGTGCACCGCAACATGCTGCTGCGTGCCCGCGTCATTCAGAGCATGCGCAAGCGGATGACGGCTCTGGACTTCATTGAGCTCCAGACCCCCATTCTGACCGCCTCATCCCCCGAAGGCGCGCGTGATTTTCTGGTTCCGGCCCGTATGCACCCCGGCAAGTTCTATGCCCTGCCGCAGGCCCCGCAGCAGTTCAAGCAGCTGGCCATGGTCGCCGGGTTTGACCGCTACTTCCAGATTGCCCCCTGCTTCCGTGATGAAGCCTCCCGCGCTGACCGCTCACCGGGTGAATTCTACCAGCTCGATTTCGAGATGGCTTTCGCCACGCAGGACGAAGTGTTTGCCACGCTGGAAGATGTGATGTCCGGCCTGTTCACGGAATTTGGCAATGGCCGCACGGTCAGTCAGGCACCGTTTGAACGGATTCCCTACGCCCGCGCCATGAAGGTTTACGGGTCTGACAAGCCAGACCTGCGCAACCCGCTGCTGATTACCGATGTGACGGAAGATTTTGCAGGCTCAGGCTTTGGTCTGTTTGCCCGCATTGCGGCAGATGGTGGCGAAATTCGCGCCATTCCGGCTCCCGGTGCAGGCGACAAACCCCGTGCGTTCTTTGATAAGCTGAACAACTGGGCCCGCGAGTCCGGCGCTGGTGGTCTGGGCTACATCATTTTTGCGGAAGAAGGCGGCAAAGGCCCGATTGCCAAAAATCTGGAAGCCGAACGCGTCGAAGCTATCCGCACGAAGCTGGGCCTTAAAGCCGGTGATGCAGTCTTCTTTGCTGCTGGCAAAGGCGATGAAGTAGCCAAGTTCTCTGGTCTGGTCCGCACCCGCATTGCGGAAGAGTTGGACCTGATTGAAAAGAACGCCTTCCGTTTCTGCTGGATTACCGACTTCCCGATGTATGAAATGAACGAGGAAACGGGACGCATCGACTTCTCGCACAATCCGTTCTCCATGCCGCAGGGTGGTCTGGAAGCGCTGAACAGCAAGAACCCGCTGGAAATCAACGCCTACCAGTATGACATTGTGTGTAACGGCATTGAGCTGTCCTCCGGTGCCATCCGTAACCATCTGCCGGAAGTGATGATCCGGGCGTTCGAGATTGCCGGTTACCCGGAAAGTGAAGTGGAAGCCCGTTTTGGCGGCATGCTGAACGCCTTCCGTTACGGCGCACCGCCGCATGGTGGGTCTGCTCCGGGTGTGGACCGTATTGTCATGCTGCTGGCGGATGAGCCGAACATTCGTGAAGTCATCCTGTTCCCGCTGAACCAGCAGGGCGAAGACCTGATGATGGGTGCCCCGGCAACCATCCTCCCGGAACGGCTGAAAGAGCTTTCTCTGGCTCTGGACCTGCCCAAGCCAAAACCGACAGCTAAAAAAGACTGACGCACGTCAGATGACGCATCCGGGGTGGTTGCACTCTCACGCCGGATGCTCTTTTCTCAGGGCATGATCGGATTATTTCGTAGCCATGCCTGCCGGGTGTTCAGCCACCCTGCCCCGAGCCTCCGGCCCGCAGGGGCACACCTCCTGCGTGGCTGCGTGGCTTCAGTCCTTCTGCTGAGCACTCTGCCCTCCGCGGGCCTCGCCGCAGCACCTCCCCCAAAACCAGCATCAGCCGCAGCGGCCACTCCGAGCACTCTCATCGGCCAGCGGGCTACGTATGACCTCAGCCTGGCGGAATCCGGTGGCAACACGCTCTCGGCAACAGGGGCCATGACTTATGTGGTGCGCGATACCTGTGCGGCATGGTCCACCCAGCAGCATCTGGACATTCAAAGCGCCACCCGAAACGGCGGGGCTGTGAACATGGTGTCCGACTACACAACACTGGAAAGCAAAGACGGTCGGCATCTGGCGTTTCGCACCGTGCAGAAATCCAACAACACGGTGCTCCAGACTGTTAGCGGAGAAGCCAGCGTTGATGCGCAGGGCCACGGCGTTGTGCATTATGAAAAGCCTATTAAAAAAACGCTGAAACTGCCAGACGGTACGCTGTTCCCCATGGCACACACAGCGGCCATTCTTGCTGCGGCTCAGCATGGTGCCACTAGTATCTCCCCTTTGCTGTTTGACGGCACTGGCCCGGATGGTGCGCAAGAAACCTACATCACCCTCCTGGGCTGGGGTGCGCCGAAAGACCCGGTAACCTCCCCTGCTCTGGCCAATCAGCCTGCCGGGCGGGTGCATGTTGCGTTTTTCAGCCGCACTCCGGAGAGCATTCTGCCAGACTATGAGATTGGCATGCGCTATTTTGCAAATGGCGTTTCAGACATGCTGGATATGGATTTTGGGGATTTCCGCATGCGCGGCACCCTGCACACCCTGACTCTGCCGCCTCGGTCTGCGCATTGCTAAATCGCGCTGTCACTCAAGACGGACGATGACGACGACACCCTGATCAGCAAAAAGACAAACTCTACGCCCTTCATATCAGGGCCTGTAGGGCATGAACCGATGGCCAGTCTGCATGAGATTGGCAGTGGCCTTGTGGCGGCGGCGGATAGTGTTTCAGGATCGCTCCGAACCGAATGACGCCGGGGACTGGGTCGCGAGCCGGGAACGCCAGACCGGGTCAGACCGGAAAGTCCGGGCATGAGCACCGGCACCCAGCGCCATACGTCAGCTTCATCCTGGCTTAAGACCGGGCGCGCTCAGACTCTCCAGCACTAGAAAAACCTTCCTCTCAACAAAGACATCACCTCATCAGGCCCAAAAAGCTGGCACGTTGGCTCTATGTTAATAACGATTAATCATACCATATTGCTATTGCAAATTATTCGCAACTAATTTAGCCCCAGATCATCCGGCTTCCAACAAACCTGAATATGGACAAACCATGCATCATAGCAGAGTGCTTTGTGCCATCTCCTTTTCTCTCCTGATGAGTGGGCACGCTTTTGCTGCCGGGCAAGATGGCACCTCCCAAAAATCCGGCGTGGAAAAAACCTCTGATAAAGCAAGAGAAAAACCCAACGCCTCCGAGGAAAAGGAAACCACTGAGCATGTGGAAGTGAAAGGACGCAGGTTATCAACCATCGCGTCTTCTGCCACAAAAACGGATACTCCCCTCGTTGAGACTGCACAGTCTGTCACCGTCGTGACCCGTAATGAGATGGATATTCGCGGCGTTCTCAACCTCAATCAGGCCGTGCGCTATGCCGCAGGCATTACGCCTGATTTGCGTGGCGGCGGTGTTGGTACGCGCTATGACCAGTTTGCGCTGCGTGGCTTTTCTGTGCCGACGTTTCTGGATGGTTTGCGATTGCAGGACAGCCCGATGGGATATGCCGTCGCACAGACAGATACTTCGCGGCTTGACCGGGTGGAAATTCTGAAAGGCCCGTCCTCTTCGCTGTATGGCCAATCCAGCCCCGGCGGCCTGACGGCCCTTTCGAGCAAACTCCCTACAAACCAGAGGTTTTACGGTGACGTAAACACGACGGGGGGCATGTTTGACCTTTATCGTGTGGATGCTGATGTAGGAGGCTATGCAACGGATAACGGCATGGTCCGTTACCGGCTGTACGGCACGGTGAATGGTCAGCACAGCCAGCTGGCACGTACCGGCACCCGCCGTTTCAGCATCAGTCCTTCTTTCACCTTTGGTGGAGACGGCCCAACCACTCTGACATTATTAGGAAACTACCAGTATGACCCGGAAAACGGGACATATGGTGGTGTTCCTCTTGTTGGCTCTCTCAAACGGGCATCTTTTGGGTATCTTCCTCGTAATTTTTACGATGGAGACACGCCTTTTGAGAAGTTTAATCGTCGTCACGGCTCCCTTACCTACATTTTCAATCATAACTTTAATGATAAATGGAGCTTCACCTCACGCGGACGCTACGACGATATCAGAACCTCTTACCGCAGTATTTACAATGCCGGTTATTATACTGATGAAAGCGCCGGGATTTTACCCCGCTACGCCTTTGGTACGAACGAACATACAAGTAATCTGACCTTTGATAGCCAATTCAAAGGACATGTACGCACAGGCCCGCTGAGCCATACAATGATGTTCGGTTTTGATTACATGCAGCAGCATGCAACAGAAATAGGGTTTTCCGGAAAAGCACCCGATATGAACGTATTTCATCCGGATTACCGGATGGACATTCCGGCCATGGCCCCATACGCAAATTACACCACAGACTCTCACCAGATCGGGGCCTATGGTCAGGATGAGATCAAATGGGGTGGTCTGGTATTAACCGGAAGCCTGCGGAATGACTGGTATCGTTCACATCAGGTGGGACGTATTCCCCAATCAGATACTCATGAGTCGCCCAGCCAGATTACATGGCGCACGTCTGGCCTTTATCACTTCAAATTCGGCCTGGCCCCCTACATCAGCTACTCCACGTCCTTTCAGCCACAGTCCGGGATTGTTTCAAATGATGGTGGAAAAACCCTCCATCAGGCCAACCCGAGCGTTGGCAAACAGCTTGAAGGCGGCTTGAAATACCAGATCCCTAATACCTCTGTTCTGTTTACCGCAGCAGGTTTCCATATTGAGCAGACAAATGTTCTCGTCTCAGTAGGAAATTACGGATACAGCACCCAGAGCGGCAAGGTGCATTCCGATGGCTTTGAGTTTGAAGCCCATGCTGAACCCTACAAGAATTTTGTCATCACGGCGGCTGTCAGTGTGCAGAAAGTGCGGGATGATTCAACCGGAAAACCGCTGATCCAATCAGGAAAAGGCAACGCATCCCTTTTTGCATTCTACACCATGCCCTCCGGCCCGGTGAAAGGACTGGGGTTTGGTGGCGGCATGCGTTACACCGCCAAGGCCTACGGGGGAGAAGCCTCTTACGGAAGCGTCTGGGTGCCAAACTATGCGTTGTTTGATGGTTCCATACGATACGACTTGTCCAATATTTCTCCATCTCTGCGGGGATGGAATGTGGCCGCCAGCGTCCGAAACATTTTTGACAAGAAGTTTGTTTCCAACTGTCTGGCTTACGCCTCTTACGGTCAGGAATTCTGTTATTATGGTGAACGCCGTAATGCACAGGCCAGCGTCGGGTTCAGCTGGTAAGCCTTTTCAGCAGACTGCTTATATTTAAATAAAAAACGGGCGACACCATTATGTGTCGCCCGCCTTAACATTCAGCTCAGCACTGCCTGCTTACTGCGCAGACTGATGTTCAGCCCGTAAAACAGTAATCAGTTCCTGCAATTCCTGCGGGTTAGCCTTCAGGATTGCAACATTCTGAGCGTCCGGTGTCGGGATATTTCCCGTTGCCTGCCCCGGCGGCACATTCATCAAGCTGCCGGTCAGACCCACACAGGTCAGGCTCATCACAAATTCACGGGCCGTAAAACCATTGGTTTTTAGAATAGGCTCCAGACCCGGCATTTTATCGACCATGCCAATCTGCTCTTCCAATGACATACCCAGACGCCCTGGCGGCTGAATATGCGCAGCCTGAATGGACTTAAGGGCTGAAGTCAGACGCGGCACCACGTTGGACGCCAGCTTATAATGCAGCGCCGTGTTCATATCACGCTGCAAGGTTGCCATCTGCTCGGGTGTCAGATTGGGTCTGGCAGCAGGCGCGCCCTGTGCCGGAGCTGGTGCGGCAGTTTGCGCCAGAGCAGGCTGAGCCAGCACAGTGCCAGCCACCAGAGCAGCAGCCAGAGCCATTTTGTTTATTGCTTGCATGAAACCATTGTCCTTCCTGAAAACAGAAATATCTTTCACAAATTTCATCATGCTGAAATAGCCCATTCGCCTTTGCGCATCAGGGGTACAGCAGTTCCGTTTGCATCAATGCCGTCCACGTCAATTTCGCCGGAACCAATCATCCAGTCGATATGGATCAGGCTGCTGTTAGCCCCACGTGCTGCCAGAGCAGCGTCATCCTGACCGGCCGTGTCCAGCATGCATTTGTTATACGCCTGCCCCAGCGCGATATGGCTGGCTGCATTTTCATCAAACAGCGTGTTTTGAAACAGGACCCCGCTGTGCGAGATAGGAGAGGAGTGCGGCACAAGGGCAACCTCACCCAGCCTGCGCGACCCTTCATCCGTATCCAGCACGCGCGCCAGAACCTCTTCCCCTTTTGCGGCATGCATTTCAACAATTTTGCCGCCTTCAAACCGGACACGGATCTGGTCAATCAACGTGCCTTGATGAGAAAGCGGTTTGGTGCTGGCCACATACCCGTCCACCTTCAGACGGTGCGGCGTGGTGAAGACTTCTTCAGTCGGGATATTGGGGTTACAGACAATGCCATTCCCCGCTTTTTCTGAACCACCAGCCCAGTCATGCCCATCAGCCAGACCAACCATCAGGTCTGTTCCCGGCCCGGTAAAATGTAGCGCCGCGTAACGAGCATCATTCAGGAACGTGGCCCGACGATGCAGCGTGGCGTTATGCTCTGCCCAGTCTGCTACCGGGTCTTCTCCCGTCAGGCGGGATGCTTCAAAAATAGCCTGCCACAAACGCGCCACAGCCTGATCTTCCGGCAGATCAGGAAACACCACTTTGGCCCATGCTGGCGTGGCGGTGGCGATAATATTCCAGTTCACATCAAAATTGGTGATGATCTCCATGGCGGGCTTGTTCACGCGGGATGCCGCACGGCTGGCGCGGGAAATATGCTCCGGGTTCTGCCCTGCCAGCAAAGCCGGGTTACTGCCGGTTATGGCCAGACGCGCAGCCCCGGCACGAAAACCATCCGCCATACCACGGGCCAGCCAGTCGGCTGCCGTATCAAACGTTTCTGCATGCCCAAAGCGGTAGCGGGCCAGCGTTGTCTCTTCATCTGCATAAAAGGTGGTGACGAGTGACGCCCCGGCTTTATAGGCGTGTTCTGTCACGCGCCTGACCAGCGGCACGGCATCCAGCGGCGCGGTGATAATGACCTGCTGCCCCGGTGACACATTCAGGCCGGTACGCACGGCCACTTCTCCCAGCCGATCCAGCATGCTGGCCAGCGTTTTCTTTTCCGGTGCGGCGTTCTGCCCCTGTGACGAGCCTGTCATTCCAATCCTTTCCCTGCATAAGCGGGGAGTGCTCCCCGTCTCGTTGCCGGCCGCACCACATGGACTGCACTACGGCACGATCTTGCTCATGCTGATCGGATACTGAAGCTAAGCATCCGTCAACCGTCTGAACCGCCACGCAACCCTGATCAGGACGCAGGCAGCAGCACCGGTTTGAGTGCAGCAGGCAAGTAAAGCGGATGACATGGGCGCCCGTTGACCCCCACCTTCATGGCATACACCGCAATGCCGTGCTGCTGGAGGGTGTGCACAACCTCAGGCCCACGCTCGTGCAGGGCCTTGTGATGCGGGGCACCGTAAGCGGCGATCACCAGATCCGCTTCCCGCGCCATATCCAACAGAGCGGCATCATTCTCCGGCCCCACAGGGTCCGGTGTTTCCAGCAGGCGTTTCTGGTCCGTGCAGCGATAGGCAAACGTATTGCCCACCAGAATACCGCCATAACCCCACGCACGGGCATAACGCTGGCACTTGGCGACTGTGCGGTCATCCCCTTCTTCCGTGGCCACGGAAGGGTTCATCATCAGCCACATCACAACAGGACGGGACGCATCCCACACGCGCTTCAGCTTATAACGGTAGCACTGGTCCGGCCCGCCATAGCTTGCCGTACTCACCACATCATCAGACAAACCGAGCGGGCGGGAATTCCCGACGTGATGCGCGTTAAAAAGATCCTGCATGTGCGGCCCCGGACAGTAATGTACAACACGCCTCCCAAGAGAAGACAGACCACTGGTTTTAAACAGAAAGCTCTGTCAGGGAAGACACAGTACGCATGACGCACAAGAAAGCTCTGTTCTGTGCTGGACGGATTGCGCGGTGTTTTATCTGTAAAACTGGAGGGGGTGCTGCATTGGGCAGCGTGATCGGGTCCGGCTGGCGGCCCGCCCCGGACTGACGTCATTCCTCAGGAATGACGGTCCGGACACCTGTGTTCACCTTTTATGGATGTGGCGCGGCGCCACAACAGGCTGACACAGGGGAGAAAACAGACTGAAAAGCGTAAGAACGCTCAGGCTGTGCGGTCAGAAAACGCAGTAGCCAGCATCAGCATGGCAACAATCGGCAGGAACGCAAGCATCGGAGCCATCGGGGCAACCTGCATGGCAGAAGAAATGGCGTCATTAACAACATGAATAAGCATTATGTATTTTCCTCAAGAATCAGTGTGTGGGAGGCTAAAACCACACCTCCCTTCACTTGCGCAACAGAAAAATAAAAGAACCCAGACATCGAGAAAACGCATAATGAATCACAGTTTTATAAACTGATATTCCAGTAATCATTTCAAGAGAGCGCTGTATTTTATCACCATACCCCGATAATATTTGTAGTATAAAAAACAAGCATCAACACCCGTAGTACCCCTGCGTTTCTGAGAAACAGCACATTTTCACGCCAGTTGATCAATTTTTGGGCACAACGATTTCGTGATGAAAACTCGGCAGTTTTTTGGGTTTTTTCTTACTTTTCCCAAAATAAACTCTGGTCGTGCATACACTCCGCCCCACTCACCGGTAGAAAAAAGAGGGATTCGTCCCGCGTCGCACACCCGTTACAGCCTTGCACCCGGCGCATTTTACGCCCAAGTAGCAGGCTTAACAGTCATTTTATGCCCCTATGGACCAGCGATACCGCATCCCCCCTCTGGCTGCCCTGAACGCCTTTGCCGCCTTTGCCCGCACGGGTGGCATTCGGCGTGCCGCAGCGGAACTGCGCGTGGACCATGCGGCCATCAGCAGGCACGTTCGGGACCTGGAACAGGTGCTCGGCACAACGCTTAGAGACCGTACAACAGGCGGCCTCACACTGGCAGGGCAGACGTATTATACCCAGATCATCCCTCATCTGGACGGGCTGGCGCGGGCAACAGCAGAAATCCGGCAGCAGACCCCAAACCTCACCGTAACCTGCGTGCATGGCTTTGCGTATCACTGGCTGTTGCCGCGCCTTGCAATCTTTCGGCGTGCGCATCCACGGATGGATTTTCTCCTGCGTCCGATTGATGCCAACACCGCTTTTCATGCGACGGGCATTGCCGCAGATACGCATGCTGATATTTGCTACGTGCGGGACACAACCGCTGCCTTCACTCTGCGTGGGTTATGCAGCGTGGATATTGCGCGCCCCCCGGTCTTTCCGGTGATCTCCCCCGCAGGCCTTGAAGCACTAGGAGGGCAACCGGAAACATTAACCGCGCTGCTACATGCCCCTCTGTTGCAAGAAGAAGATGATACGGAATGGCGGTTGTGGTTTCAGGCCCAGCATGTGCCCGCCAAAACCATTCCCTGTGCGGGACGCCTCTGGCAGGCCCACATTACTCTGGCCGCAGCCCGGGCAGGAGAAGGCATTGCCTTGAGCAATCCGTTCCTGCTGGGGGATGATCTGGAAACCGGGCGCCTGATCCGCATCCAGCCAACCCGAACCCCCATCCAAAACACGCCCCTTGGGTCTTATGTGTTGCGCGCTACAGAACGAGGCTGGGAAAATCGGGGGCTAAGCCTTTTTCGAGACTGGCTTCTGGAGCAGATCGCGAGTGAGAGACTGGCTGTCGCCTGACACACGAAGCTGGTGACAATCCATCACCACATTCATGAGAAAAAATCGCCTCCCGCCAAGCCTGAAAACCCCTTACGACATTCAAACAATTCTATTGGGCTGCCTTGCGCACGCAGCCTTGTTTTCAGGAGCCAAAAAACATGAGCACAACAAATAAGGATCTTCTGACTCGCCGCGCCGCCGCAGTGCCCCGCGGTGTGGCTTCTTCCACCCCCATTTTTGCAGATCGTGCTGAAAACGCAGAACTGTGGGACGTAGAAGGCCGCCGTTATATTGATTTCGGAGGCGGCATTGCCGTGCTGAATGTCGGGCATCGTCACCCCAAAGTTATGGCGGCAGTTAAAGCCCAGCTTGAGCGGTTTACGCACACCGCGTTTCAGGTTTCACCCTACGAATCTTATATTGAGCTGGCTGAGAAACTGAATGAACGTGCTCCGTTCTCCGGCCCAGCCAAGACCATTTTCTTCTCCACGGGCGGGGAGGCGACCGAAAACGCGGTGAAAATTGCGCGCGCGGCAACGGGCCGAAATGCCGTTATCGCATTCTGTGGGGGCTTTCATGGCCGCACCCTGCTCGCCTCCGCCATGACAGGAAAAGTGCTTCCTTACAAAGCACCTTTTGGAACACTCCCAGGGCAGGTTTATCACCTTCCCTTCCCAGACAGCGATGTAACAGTAGAAGACAGCCTGAAAATGCTGCACTTCCTGTTTGCGGCGGATATTGGCCCCACACAGGTCGCTGCAATTATCATTGAGCCCGTACAGGGTGAAGGCGGGTTCCGGGTTGCTCCGACGGCTCTGCTGAAAGAACTCCGCCGCCTGTGCAATGAGCACGGCATCAAACTGATTGCTGATGAAGTGCAGAGCGGCTTTGCCCGTACAGGCAAGATGTTTGGTATTGAACATTCCGGCGTTGAGCCTGATCTGGTCTCGGTCGCAAAATCTCTTGGTGGAGGCCTGCCCATTTCCGGTGTGATTGGCCGCGCCGAACTGATGGACTCCGTCCCGCCCGGCGGCCTTGGTGGCACCTATGCCGGCGCACCGCTCGCCTGTGCCGCAGCCCTTGCTGTGCTGGATGTCATTGAAGAAGAAAAACTTCTGGACCGCGCCAACGCAATGGGAGACCGCCTGCGGGCCCGCATTGAAAGCTGGCATAAACGCACCGACCTGCTGCCCATCAGCATGCCGCGTGGTCTGGGCGCCATGATTGCTTTCGATATTCTGGAAAGCAACGGCGGAACAGAACAGCGTGCCGGAGCTGCTGGACCGCTGTGTAATCTGGCCTGTGAAAAAGGCCTGATCCTGCTGGCATGTGGTGTGAAAGGGGCGACCATTCGTATCCTGACACCTATGACGGCATCTGATGCCCTGCTGGATGAAGGCCTGGATCTGCTCGAACAGACACTGGTGGATGCTGCAAAGGCATAACGCCAGCGAGTCACTAACAGACTATAAAAAAGGGGATGAGCCTGTTCTGGCATCATCCCCTTTTTTACAGATACGCTTATCCGCACAGTCTGAAGCCTCCCTCTTCAGGCATTTCCTTCAGATTTGTGCGGCATGGCGAACAGAGGAACGACCCCACCCGCCATTGTTTAGGCTTTAGTACGGGCTGCCATAAGCCCCAGCCGGGTAGCCGGGTGCAACTGGCACCATTGGTGTGACCGGAACGACGGGCGTTACAGCCGTCATGCCTGCGTTTACAACGCCCGCAATAATGCCCGTTGTCAGAGCCGTAAGCAGGAACTGGTTGCCATAACGCATCCAGTAATATCCGCTCGGGGGTGCCCAAAGGCCGGGCTGACGCCGCCAGTCGTTAATCATCCAGCGGGATTCGCGCGGGCCATCATAACGGTCCCCACGGTTCCATCTGCGGTTCATGTCATAGGACTGTTGCGGGCCACCACGCCCATTGTTCATGCCCGGCCCACGGTTGTTATTCCCATGCTGACCACCGCCAGGTCCACCCTGCCCACCGTGATTACCGGGTCCGCCATGGCCACCCGGCCCACCCTGACCACGCGGGTCAGCATAAGACTGGGGTGCCGCAACAGCAAAACACCCAAGGGCTAAAGCAATCATAAACTTTGTCTTCATAAGAGACCTCATCTGTCACAGCAGAACTGTTCTGCTGGTGGTATGGCAAAAATTTGTCCAGAAACCATTCTTTTCATTATTGAAATATTAAACAGCGCCTCTGTTCAAACGGGAAAACCTCGTTTCTATAAAAGTCTGGTGAACATATGCGCAGAGTATAACACTTTTTACTGATAAGGGTTTTTCATGCTCAGACGTATTCTTCCGGGCCTGACACTCCTTTGTTTGAGCATACCAGGTTGCGCCTCCCATAAAGACAAAACAGCTGAAAATTCCTGCCAGAATACGATACCAGACGAGCATGGAAACCATCAGTTTGTAGCAGGCCTTGGCCGAAATATGCAAAACGCATTACCCGTCGCCCTTGGGGCCATACCTGGTGCAGGCAACTTTGCGGGCGGTCTGGCGGGGATGGGAATGCGACAGGCCATGAATGGCTTTAAACCGCATAATCACCAACCCACCTCAGATACAAACGAACAACTGGAGCAACCAGAAAAAACGGCTCCCTCTTTTCCATGTCAGCCTGAAAAAGAGACTGTGCCAGACCTGAAGGCTGACGATATTAAGATGGAAGAAGCCCGCTAACCAAAAGCTGAAGCGCAGAGACACTGCACTCCGTTGTGCATCCAAGCTGTTTTACAAATGCGGCGACCCCAGCCAGTGAGGGCGTTTGGTTTCAACCCATGCCAGCATCTTATTAGTGATACGTTTCAAAGGAGGAACATCGTCTGAAAGGAGCAAAACGCCCAGCGGCAACATCCACAAGCCAAACACCGGCAGAATGGCAAGACAACCACCAAAAATAAAGAAAACACCCGCAGGCATACGCACCCACCGCGCTTCTGGCCGCCTTAACCAGTGAACTGCGGCTTGCATACGGGCCGGCAACCGCCTGACCAGCAGGCCTATACGCCTTTCACGGTCGTCAATTTCCTGGGTAATTTTGTGCTCTATCTGCATGCCTGTACTCCCACGTATACCAAAAAGTGAGCTGTTGCATACATGCCCGCCTCACTCAAACACTACCCAAGCCCCTTACCGCAACAGCACTTAACGCAGGGAAATGGCTTTCGTTTTCATTCCGATGGCAAAAATAACGGGAAACTCAAAAGCACACTCAGCGTCCGGCCAGCAGAAAAGTTAATCGGGCTATCGCACGGAAATACCACCAGAATACCAAAAAATATGCAGAGAAATAAATATATTATAATAGATATATTTTCATCTTGAAATGGAAGGTTAATTTTCATTATCCGAAACCCAATGGATAATGACATGATTAAAGTATTCACATTCTCAGAAAGAATGAAAAACTATAAAACATACGAAAACATGGTCCGGGCTCGGGCAGATGTATTTCACTCCCGCTTAAACTGGGATGTGAAAGTCGAACATGAACGAGAAGAAGATGAATATGATCGGCAATATAATCCACTTTATATTGTGGTAGAGCGACCGGATGGGTCCCATGCCACATCCATCAGACTTTTACCCACAACTGGCCCCACCATGCTGCGCAATATTTTCTGTCGTTTTTTCCCTGACTGTCCAGATATTTACGGATCAAACATTTGGGAAGTCACCAGATATTGCGCAACCTATAAAAAGGGAGATCCAGCAGCTTATACTGGAGAGCTTTTTGTAAAACTTTCTCAAATATGCCTCGATGCGGGAATTGATATTGTAACCGGAGTCTTTTTCAAACCAATGTACCGTATTCTGATGCGTTCCGGGTGGGATCCACTGCCGGTTACGACCTCAGTATGGGACGGCAAATCCATTGTATTAGGAACGTTTGAAATGTCAGAACCGCGCATGCAGAATATCGCGCACCGCTACGCTATCTCATAATAGACACGCGCGGCTCTCCCTCATACAGTACAGGCCCGTCCTCCAGATGGTGACTGTGCTGTATGATATCCTCAGAATTTGATCCGCAGTTCATAGCAATCAGCGATAGAATTTTTGAAAACATTGACGAATCAGATACGCAAAATGATATTTTAAAAATCACAGAAGAAATCAGAAAATCATGTAATATTGAAAATATTACCTATGCCATGCTTTCTGCTATACCAAAAAAAAGCAAAGATCTGCCAATTATTACAACCTATAATGAAGCCTGGCAGGAATTATATCTTTCCAAAAATTTTATAAAAGATGACCCTACTGTCAGCACACTCTTTCAAAGTGCTCTTCCTTTTGAATGGTCTGACATTGTCTGCAAAACCCCACGCGAAAGACTTGTGATGGATTTATCTCGGGAATACGGCGTGGGAGACGCCGGGCTCTCTATTCCTCTGCGCGGCCTAAAAGGCGAACTCGGGATATTGACTGTAACCAGTAACACCACACTCCTTCCCTCCTTAAAAAGCTGTTATGCACGAACATTCAGCCAGGTTGGAATCTACCTTCATGAATGGCACGCGCGCAAAGCCGGGCTAAGGGCCAGACAAGACATTCCACGTTTATCCTCACGGGAAAAGGACTGCCTCGCGCTCTGCGCGGACGGCCTTATGGCACAACGAGTAAGCGAAAAGCTCGGCATTTCTGAAGCCGCAATACGCCTCTATCTTTCTTCTGCCCGGAATAAATTACGTAGCCAGACAACGTGCGGTGCCGTCGCTAAGGCCATACGTCTGGGGATTATATGAGGAATACCTTGAAGTTTCGAACTCACCTCGCATTTTATTCTCCTAACATGCCTGAGAAAACACCCTCTTTAAAAAGAGAAGTTTTCATTTTTTATGCTTTGAAATATATCACACCGATCCTTAGACGCTTCAACACGCAAGCGTGTTCTGTCAACGCTGTGAAAATACGTTCCCCACAGCCTCACCTCCCTCAATAAACTTGTGCCTCGTAACGCCTTATCAAGTTCAGTCATCGCAGAGGTCCTGCGCCTAGATAGAAGTGGTACCTTCGGGAATTATAAAATCCATTCGCGCAATGATTTTCTCATCAAAATCGCACCTTTTCAGAACTTCAGCAGCCAGAAATTACAACCATTACCATCCATCTCTATTTTTAACTGACGACACGCCATAAGTTATTTTTAAAATTCAGCTTTGATAGATCCGAAGAATTGACGTGGAGCGCCCAGAAGGATGGACTGGTTATTAAAAGCATTTCCATCCGTATTGTCCATCGTATACCCATTCTGCCCCATGGTAGAAACATAATGCGTATTGGCCAGATTGTAGATGTTGAGAGAAAACACCAGTTGATGCACGGAAAAACCTCGCCCCGTGCTGGCTCCGACATCGTGGAGGGTGTAGGACAGCCCCAGATCGCTCATCCAGTAAGACGATATCTTATAATCACCAACGTAATCAAAACTGCGTCGCCCATAATATTGGGCATCAACATACGCCTGGACATTGTGCCATTCATAGGAAAGGCGCGTTTTATACATAAATTTCGGGTATGCGACGACCTGATGGCCTTTTGTGTTGTATATTGTACCACCACTGGTGATATTCTGATCGTAAACGGAATGATTGTAGCTGACACTGTTAAACAGTGCGAGCCCCGGCAAGGGCGTGATCGTCACACCACCGTCGACCCCGTTCATAGTCACACCTCCCACATTCTGGACTGTGGCCGTTGTGTTGGTGAGCAAAGAGCCAGATCCCGTATTCGACAGGATTTGCTGAAGACGATTGTTGAAATTCGTCCGGTAAAGATAAAGGCTGCCCTGAATTAAGTGATCCGTATAGCGGTAGCCCGCAGCAAACGTCCACGCAGTTTCAGGACGTAAAGTGTTCTTCACGGCATCATACGCTGCCTGCGATACGGCCATTGGTGCATTACTCGAATTATATCCCGACTGAGAATAAGCATGTGCATTTTCAGATATATCAAAGAAAATCTGATGGTTTTTTAAGAAGATCCAGTCAGCGCTGATATGGGGAAGAAAGGCTTTTGCCGTTGTCAGGCTCTCACTACTCGCCATAGTGGGAAAACGCAGGGACCAATTCTGACCATCTCCCACGCGCGTGGTATTCAATATTGATTTGAAGCCAAAATGTACGGCCAGAGATCTGACCGGATGCCATGTATCCTGCACGAATGCGGTAAACGTATTCGTATTGTATTGCTGCCCCCACAGAGTGCGCCGCGGCACTCCTTTGAAGCTGCCGAAAGGGTTGAGCGGCGCGCCCTCACCCGGCAGAGGCTCCTGGTAAGCATAGGCATACGAGGAGTAATGGTTGTTCTCATACCAAACGCCAGCAGACAGCGCATGACGAGCAATGTTGTAGCTGAAAGAAGAGATGCCACCAAAGCGTTCGACGAACGGCTTACGGACCTGCTCAAAAATTCGGCCACCATTCAGGCGAATGGTATCGTTTGCCTCCGGGCATGGGCTGGCGGTGGCATCCGAGCACGCATATGGGTTGGAATATGTACCATGACCAGTTTCCTCATGACCATACAGAGTCGTTTTCCAGCGAAGACGGTCCGTGAGCGCCAGATCCGCCGTCACACCACCAAAATAGTCCCCTGATGTCGCCGTACTATCGTAATAAGATGCATCCTTCGGGTCCGCGACATTCTTGTAAGAAGATGGATAGTTTCCCTGCGAGGCGGCATAGGCATTACTCCACGCATTGGGTAGCCCATAAAAATTATCAAGATTATAGCCGTTATTTTTCAACCAGTTTGGGCTGTAGTCCTGATAGTTGACCATCTGAAGCTGGTCCCAGTCAAAAAACGCGCTGATCTGGCTTTGCGTTCCAATTGGCTGCACCAGCTTGGCATTGACCTGCTGCATGAACTGGCCGCCACCACCTTTCCACTTGTCTGTGTCATTGCGCATATAGGAAGCAAAAAATTTTGTTCCACTCTCATTAAGTTTTCCTGAATCGCCCCGAAAAAATGAGTGATACATCCCATTGCTGCCAAAGGTCTGGGCGACCTGTCCGCCGACTTTGTCGCGTGGATCCGTCGAGACATAATTGATTGTTCCGCCAAGATTATTGGTGCTTGGCGTAGATTCAGCACCGGCACTTTGCGTCACATCCAGACGCTCCACATTCTCTGCCGAAATAGCCTGGAGCGGATTAAGACCATTATAATTTCGGAATGTAGGTTCACCAAGCGGAATGCCATCCAGGCTCATACCAATCTCATTCTGCACAAACCCGTGCATATATAGTTGGACCGAGTAGGTATCGAGACCCTGTGGATCGTCGGACTGAAACTGCACACCCGGCAACTGGGCCAGTACTTTCAGCGGGTTCGTACCAGGAACCTGCTGCTCCATCACTTTCTTACCAAGCTCAACATGCGTAGCGCGCAGGATACGACGAGCGCGAACAGCGACATCTTCCCCTTTCCCGGCCTGGATCGGGCGGACGATTTTGCTGGTTTTCTGCTTCCCGCGCTCAGCATGCCCGTCCGCCGCGAAAGATGGCAGAGCGTAAGCCTGCGAAACGACAAGAAAAGGAACAATCCAGAGTTCCAACGACGAAGAGGGCACTTTCGTTGACATACCGCACCTGATTAAAGCCACGTAAAAACTATTTAAAATAGTTATTTTTACATAAAAACATTAATTGTGTGGAATATAAGGAAAATTCTATATGTTCAATCTATTTTTTTGTGGAACACCATTCCAAGAAAAAATACCTCGGTTCCCAGCACCAAAATTCAAGCCAACCACCTCTTATTGAAGACATAATTCAACAATATAAAATAGTTATATTGATTTGACATACCGCATTATATCCGCGATACAACTGTACAAAGAGAGCTGGCTTAATCTGGAGAATTCCGAGTCATGACCCACTCAAGCTTTCAGGTTGCACATGAAACTTCACAGAAACCTCTCGTTTTCCAGAATAACTATAATTTAACTAATTTACATAGTTATTCATATATTCCGCGAAGCAGCAACACTGCCGAGGTGACAGCGCATGCGTTGTCACCACATATCGGCGCAATCATGCAGGGCATAGATCTGGGGGCATCACTCTCCGTCGACACGATCAGAACCATTCGGGAAATGCTCCTCCATCATCAGGTCATCTTCTTTCGTAATCAGACCCTGACACCACACCAGCACCGTGACTTTGCGCAAGCATTCGGCTCGTTGCATATCCACCCGGTGTATCCAACAGTTCCTGATGTGCCAGAAGCCATCGTTCTTGATACAGACAAGAACGACCTCAAGGACAATGCACTCTGGCATACGGATGTCACGTTTTCTGAAACGCCCCCCCTCGGGGCCATTCTCGTGGCACGCTATTTGCCCCAAACAGGAGGCGACACGCTATGGGCCAGCGCCACTGCGGCTTATGATGCTCTTTCACCTCAAATGAAAATACATCTGGAAGGCTTAACAGCACTCCACGATTTTACGCGATCCTTTCCCCTTTCCCGCTTTGGAAGAACAGCTGACGAGCGCAATCATTGGGCGGATATTCGCAATCGTAACCTGCCCGTGGAACATCCCGTCATCCGGATTCATCCGGAAACAGGACGTCGAGCCATCTTCGTGAATGAGGGCTTCACGACGGAAATCTGCGGTATTGAGCAAGATGAGAGTGCAGCCCTGCTATCATTCCTGTTCCGCCACCTGGCACGCCCCGAGTTTCAGATCCGCTGGAGATGGCAGGAAGGTGATGTCGCTTTCTGGGATAATCGTATTACCCAGCATTACGCCGTCGATGATTACCGCCCTCACCGACGCATCATGCATCGCGTGACGATAATGGGCGACAAACCCGTCGGTCCGGTGCATGCAGTGCTCTCATGATACCATCTCCGTCAGTCACTCCCTCCGTCGTCACGCAACCTGTGTCAACTCGCAAGCTGGCACGCTGGCACGTTTCGATGATCTCCGTAGGCGGCGTGATTGGGGCAGGTCTTTTCGTTGGCACCTCCGCGACTATCGCTGCGGCAGGTCCGGCGGTGTTGCTGGCCTATCTTGGCGCGGGAGCCATCGTATGGGTAGTGATGCTACTGCTCGGCGAACTGGCAATCCAGCACAAAGGCCAGGGCTCCTTTGTTACGCATGTCGCCTCGGTTCTCGGATGGAGGAGCGGGTTTGTCACTGGCTGGAGCTATGCTTTTCTCTGGATCGTCACCGGCGCAGCGCAGGCTGTCGCGGGTGGAATGATTCTGGGCGAGTTGTTTTCCATCCCTCCCCTGATGGGCTCTATCGCACTGGTGGCCTTCGCCCTGTTGATGAACGCCTTACCCGTGCGTGTTTACGGAGAGAGCGAGGCAGCTCTTTCGCTTCTCAAGCTCATCGCGCTAGCGCTGTTCATTGGGCTCGGCGTGCTGTGGGCAATGGAAACCCCTGCTGCTCTTGAACACATAAACAGCAACCTTTTTGATCACGGCGGAATATTTCCACGCGGCATATGGGCCGTTCCGGCTGTCATCCCAATGATCGTGCAGACCTTCACAGGCTGCGAAATCGCGTTTGTGGCATCAGTGGAGAGTGAAAACCCTGAACGGAACATTCGGGAAATCGTCACGCGCCTCCCTTTTCTCGTCCTGTTATTTTATTTGGGTTCAGTGCTGGTTATACTTTGCCTCCGTCCATGGACAGAGGTTGTATCCGGACATTCACCTTTCCTTCTGGTGATGCGGTATCTGGATATCCCATTCGCCGAAATGGCAACAATCATCATGACGCTTCTGGCAGTGCTTTCCTGCCTCAACTCATCGAAATATGTCGTCTCCCGCGTTCTGCGTGAACTGTCCGACCTTGGCTGTGCTCCGCGCATTCTGGTGCGCTCCAGCCGTTTTGGTGTTCCTGTTGCTGCTGTGGCATTGACGGCCGCTCTTGAGGTTTTCATCATCCTCACAGCGGCGTGGTCACCTTCCTCCGTCTATACAATCCTTCTGGGTGCCTCCGGAACACTCATCCTATTCGCTTATCTGATGGCGTCCATTTCCTGCCTGCGGCTGAAAACTCCTTCGAAAAAATGCTGGATATCTCTACTGGCTATGCTGTCTTCAGTCATAATGCTTGCCCTTTTCCTCGTTATTCCCTGCTTTCCCGACACGCGGGTCGATGGTGCCTTCGCCTTTGGTTTTATTACTCTCGCTCTTTGCGTCAGCATGCTGATCAGGGCACAGCTTCCGGGCAGGGCAGCTGTTAATTCTGATCTCCACGAAGAGAATTTCATACGACGCTGAGCACGGTGAAATACGGCTTCGGATTCTGGCCACGTCGGACCAAAGCCTGTCGTCAGTTCAGTCCGATGACTTTGCGATAAGTTAAACTGCTGCGTGAAGGACTGATTCCAGCTTGTCGTCACATGTTGCAACGGCTCTGAACTCGTTTAGTCTGTGAAAAAACCCTTCGATAATGCTTCTGATTTTATAAAACGAGAAACAGGTTATCTGAGAATTGCATCCAGAAGTGGTTCTGCTTCAGGAATGTCAGCTTTTTGACCGGTACCGGGGAAAGAGCAACCCCCTTCACCGCAGCATCGACGATGACGTGGATCTTGGTAGCCAGCTTCTCATTAACCTGAGAGCGGAGGGCTTCCAGTGATGGACCACGCCGCTTCACAGAAGCCTGCTTGTCGTAGGTTTGCAGAGACCTCAGGAACTCCTGCCAGATACCCGACTTCGTTCCATAGGCCAGCCCAACATCCTGCCAGCGATCACGAGGAATGGAGAGCCGAGCAGACCACAAGCCACACGCTTCAATCCAAACACTTCAGCGTCCTTCCTGGTCATAGAAGAACTACCGCTGGATCACTACCGACACGGTAAGTTGAGCTACCGGAAGAAGTTTGCAAGTCGTTGTTTACATGGGATTTTCATGAAATGGCGGAGGGGATG
>NZ_CALLXM010000075.1 GCF_937875265.1 uncultured Acetobacter sp.
GCGACCTGGGCAAATTACGGCGCCATGGGTGTTGCTGTGCCACAGACATGGATCGTCTATCAGACAGCTCTGAAAGCCATTGCTGACGGCACAGACACCACCAGCACTACGCTGCCTGCGGAGCCAGCAGTCTGATGGCTGATTTTGTCTTCAAGCGTGGCACCACGTTCCTCGTGACGTGCATCAATCAGGACGCGCAGGGTGCGCCCGTTGATCTCGGTGGGGCTGTGATTGCGGCTGAGCTGCGCGACGCCCAGAACACGCTGATTGCGCCTCTGGTGCCTATGGCTGTGGCCGATCAGTTGGGCACCTACACGCTGAGTTATCCGAGTGACACGTCAGGCTGGCCGCTGGGCACACTACGCACGGACATCCGCATGAGCCGTTTGGACGGCACAATCCTACAGACAAATACGGTCACGATCGCGGTCGTGGATAGGGTGACACAATGAGTGTTGGGATTGATCCGGCCCAGAGTAACGGGCCGCTTAATGTACTGATTGCGGGGAGCGCACCGGGAACGCAGGGTGTTGGTATTAAGTCCATAGCTGCCAGCGTGGACGGAAAGTCGGTTGTTCTGACACTGACTGACGGAACAATGCAGACTGTTTCGTTGCCTCTGGTGCGAATTCATTGCCGGTCTGGCTCAGCCTAACGGTGCAATCCCAACGGAAACAACAGGGCTTTGGCTGGATAATTCCGGCATTGCCATGAGGAATTAAAACATGGCTCAATTTATCGTGCCTGGCGGCGGCTTGCCGACAAGTACTCCCGTGGGCACTGCTGGCGATACGCTTGGCTCAATGCTGAACAAATCCAGCGGAACAGCCGTTTCTACACTCTCGGCCTCTGGCGCTACAGACCTGCCTGTCCCAGCCAGTGGAAACATCTACTACGTTGTGAACGCTACTGCGGATGCACAGCTACAGTTCTCAGGCGCGGCAGCAGAAGGGCAGTTGCAGACGATCACGCTGGAAGTTCATGCCAATGGGTTCACGGTAACGCTGCCAACAACCAATGTTGTGCCGTCTGATTCTACCCTCACCCTACCGGCTACTGCGACGCAAGAGTCCGGTTTTGCAACCGTGATTTCGTATACCGCCCGTGGTGGTTCGACCGTAATTGTGGGGGGCGTGTAAATGTTTGATGGCATTCCTAATGGCTCACCGACGTTCGTTACAACCGGCCAAAAATTCGGAACAGGCGCACTACAAACTAAGGCATTAGCGTTCTACGAGATAAATTCTGGCGTTATCTCAACATCTGACAGCCCGTTTACCGTTGAGCTCTGGGTGAACCGTTCAACTGCGCCAGCCACAATGCAGGTTGTTATTGGTGGAAGTGGTTATATTGGGGTCAATAGCAGTGGATGCGCTATTTTTAATATCAGCAGCACCACCAACACCACCATTAACGGAACGACCGCCATTTGTGATGGAGCATGGCATCACATTGCTGCCGTTTACGATGGTGCGAACATAACGCTTTACGTCGACGGCAAAAACGATGCGACTGGCGCTGTTTCTGGCACAAATCTGGATTTTAACGATGGCTTGTGGTTTATCGGTGCGTTAGGCGCGGACGGCAATTACTCGCTCGACGGCGCGTTGGCTGACGAGGTTGTTTTCTGGCAGAGCGCCAAATACACAGCCGCATTTACGCCGCCTACGTCAGCTTACACGGGCATAGAAGGGATGACGGCTCTTTATCATCTTGACGGGAATGGAAATAATTCCGTTGGTCTCCCGTTTATTATTGCGCCCAACGACCCGTCTATTGTCTATTCTCCGGGAAACTGGATTATCAGTGCGGGCTCTGCTGTAACGATCAATGCAGGCGCGTAACCGCCCCGCCACCCCTGCAGGGGCGTGGGCTTACTGACGGTACTTTTTCATGGAGTCCATACTTAACCCCGACTTAACATCAACACGACCAGTGCGTCCGGTTGCCCCTTATATAGGTGGAAAGCGACGGCTGGCAGCCAGACTCGTGGAAATACAAAGCGCGATCCCACACCAGGCGTACGTCGAGCCATTCGTCGGGATGGGAGGCGTTTTTTTTCGTCGTCCGTGGATGACGCCCTGCGAGGTGATCAACGACCTGTCTCGTGACGTATCCGGCCTGTTTCGAGTCCTGCAGCGGCACTACGTTGCCCTGATGGATATGCTGCGCTGGCAGATCACGTCGCGCGATGAGTTTGAGCGTTTGAAATTGGCGCAGCCAGACAGTCTGACTGATTTGGAACGGGCTGTGCGGTTCCTCTACCTGCAGCGCACAGCGTTTGGTGGGAAAGTTCGAGGGCAAAATTTCGGAGTGTCAATGCGAGGAGCGCGTTTTGACATTCATGCCCTGAGTGAAGCGTTGCAGGATGTTCACAGGCGGCTCAGTCGCGTGACGATTGAGTGCCTGCCATTCGGTGAGGTTCTGAAGCGATACGACCGGCCAGGCACGTTATTCTATCTGGACCCGCCATATTGGGGGAATGAGGACGACTATGGCGCTCCGTTTAGAAATGAGGATTTTCACGCCCTACTGGCAGCGCTGGAACGGTTGGACGGTCGATTTGTGCTTTCTATCAATGACCGGCCAGAGGTGAGAGAGTTGTTCGGTGCATTCAATATGGAGACTGTGTCGGTGCCCTACACAGTGGGTGGAGGGCGGAAGCAGCGTCCGTTTGGTGAGCTAATAATCACCAATTAAAGGGCATTTAAAAGGCCAATAAAACGCCTCTGAATAGCGGGCTGACGGGATGGTTTTTGGGTTCCAAATTATGTGGCCGAGAGTTCCAAACTATTCGGCCCGCTACACTGAGAGCCAAATGGTAAGGACCAGGCCGCTTTTCCTTTTGACGCACTGAATGCTGCGCATTGGGTGCTTTCGAGCGGATTTTCAGGACACCGACAGAGCAGGCTAGCGCCTCAAAAGCGCCTGATGATCGACGCGACAGGATAGTGACTTCAAGGAGTCTGATGTGCAGCTCGAAAACCTGCCTGAGAAGACAGAGGAAATCATCAGGACCGAGGCTACTTTTACCTCAAAAAATGAGTCATGACCCTACACTATAACCTAGGGTTATATGGCGTGAAACAATATGGAATTGCTCCACAGAGGTCGTTTCGATGATGGTATAAAAAGTCGTAACGAATAACGCACTTATTTACCTTCCTCTCTACCCCTTGCTCAGGAGATGTTCCGACCATGCGCGCCAAAACCCTGAGGCACATTCTACTCCACTCAGCCTCCGGCTTAAGTCTGTTCGTTGTTTTCTCGCCGTTGCAAAGTGGTCTGGCTTACGCAGACGATGCAAAGCTTCCCAACAAAACCTCTGCAAAATACAGCACAGTCGCAGCCAAAAAAGCTGAAAAGAAAACCCTGCTCCATGTTGCAGACAAGCAGGAAACCCCCAGTTCCTCTCCTGAGAACGTGGTTGTTACGGGATCCATGTTGCGTTCTTCCAACAACTCCAACGCCAACCCTGTGCAAATTATCACAGCAAAAGATATTCAGCGCACATCCGCTACTACTCTGTCCGACTATCTCCAGCGCCTGCCATCCATGGGCAGTGGCGGGAGCTACAACAGCACCACCAATGGCGGTGGCGGTGTCGCCTGCCCGGATATCCGCAACCTTGGGCCCTCTCGTGTTCTGGTGTTGGTCGATGGTAAAAGACAGGTTCAGAATGGCGGAGCAGGCTCATCCTGTGTGGATCTGAACATGATCCCGGTTTCCATGGTTCAGAGCGTGGAAATCCTGAAAGATGGTGGCTCTGAGCTTTATGGCGCGGATGCCGTTTCTGGCGTTATCAATATCAAGCTTAAACATAACCTGACTACCGGCAATATTACCGTCAAAGGTGGTATTACGCAGTATGGTGATAACCGTACAGGCATGATCTCAGGCATCAAGGGCTTCAATTTTGATCATGATCGCGGTAACATCACTATTGGCGGACAGTATCTGAGCCAAGGGCCCGTCATGCAGCGGGATCGGGACTGGGCATATAACCCGCAGATCAACAACCCTGCCTCTGGCGGCTCTGTTGTTTATGGGTCTGGTATTACGCCGACCACCACAGCTCTTGTGGGTGGTCAGCAGCTGCGGCCTGACGGTCAGGGCGGCTTTGCGCCTCTCACTGCTGCCCAGCGCTACAATTACGGTCCAGAGGGAACACTATCGCAGTATATGGAAAGCAGCACTCTGACCGGTGATGCGCATTACGAGGTCAACAAACACCTCAATCTGTACGCCAATGTGCGTTATACGCACAAATCATCTCAGGCACAGCTTTCTGCACAGCCGCTTACCGGGAGCGTTGGCGTTAATTCTCTGCCAGCGGCTTTTGAGCTACCGGCAGACAACCCCTATAACGTCTGGGGCAAAGATGTGGGCCTTTACAAGCGGACGGTAGAGTTTGGTCCCCGCTCTTATGATTCCGCAAATGACTCCTATCAGGTCATTGCCGGAGGCAACGGCACCATTATTGGAAACTGGCAGTATGATGCCTCCATGTCGTACGGCATGACGCAAAACACTCTCCGCACGCAGGGTCTAGTTAATTACGCTAACATATTGCAAGAACTTGGTGTTTCACAAAATGGATCTTCCATTGCGTATGATCCCTCTGTCTGCACATCACAGGCAGGATGCACTTTGTTCAACCCCTTCCAGACCTGGCCCAAAGCAGCTGTTGATTATGCCAAACATACGGAAATAGACCATTCCAACTATCAGTTGCGGGATTTTAATCTCCGCATAAACAATAACAATGTCGTCAAACTACCTTACAAGGGAGGCGGCGCTATTGGGATTGCACTGGGGATGGAGCACCATAGCGAGCAGCTTTCATACCATGCAGACCCAGAAGTACAGGCTGGCGACGTTGCTGGCTCCTATACATCCAGCACGGGTGGTGGTTTTAACGCGACTGAAGTGTATCTGGAAGGCAAGGTGCCCCTGCTGCACGACGTCGCTTTTGCTAAGGATCTGACCATTGACGGTCAGGGCCGCTGGTCACGCTATAATACATTTGGCGATACAGAAAACTGGAAAGTCAGCATCAACTGGGCGCCAATTCAGGATATTCGCTTTCGCGCGACCCTAGGCACATCCTTCCGTCAGCCCAGCGTTTATTCTCTTTATGGTGGACAGTCTGTCGGTTTTCCCGCCGCGATAGATCCGTGCACCCGGCCTGACTATTATGGTGCAGCAGCAGCTAATGTTGTTGCTAACTGTATGAAAGCCGGTGCGGTGCCCGGAAAAGTCACACAGGCCTACTCTAATCAGCTTCCAAGCCTGCAGGGCGGAAACCCCAAACTGACTCCGGAAATTGGCCGAACTTACACGTTTGGCACGGTCATTACCCCCCGCTGGACACCGGGCCTTTCGCTCTCAGTTGAGTACTGGCACACCACCCTTAAGAACACCATTGGCTCCGTGGGCACCCAGTATATTGTGGATCAGTGTTACACAGGGTCCTCCCCCGGCTATTGCGCCAATATTTCCCCGCGTGACAGCAACGGGCAGATTACCATGGTGAATGCCACGACGCAGAACCTCGGCCAGATGACCACCAACGGCATCGACTTTGACCTTGATTACCGCGTACGCCTGACCCCAACAGATGTGCTAACCCTCAGCAACAATCTGCAAGGATTGGTTGGCTACAATGTCCAGCCCTATGCGGGCTCCTCCTTTAGAAACGGCACGGGCCGCCTCTACTACACCGGCGGCGGAGCTTACGCCGGAGCTGGTGTTGGCCACCCACGTATTACCGATTACGCAACGGCTACATGGACCCACAAAGGGTTCAGCCTATCTTACATGATGAATTACACCAGCGGCATGCGGCTCAACAACGGTTCTGTGGATCTCACTCATTCCTCAGCAGGATCATGGAATGTGCCGGGAATATTCACACATGATGTGACGCTGGGCTACAAACTGAAAAACTGGAACTTTACGGCAGGTGTTAACAATCTTCTGGATAAAAAGCCGCCTTTTATACCGGATGGTGTGATTAACACCGATTTGGCGATGTATTCTCAGAATGCTATCGGCCGATATGCCTTCCTTCAGGCTGGTATGGATTTTTAACCGCAAGCGCCTTCAGGATCAGACGTAAGCCATTCAGCACTGGACATACTCATAAAATTATAGGGCGAGTGAACAGCAGAGTTCCTCGCTCTATTTTTTCAAGAATACTTAATGATACCCCGACGCAAGATAATTTTTTAAATATTTACTTTAATTATGCTTTTTCTGAATAAACCCACATCTTCTAACGAAGCTCTTTGAAGGTATCTCATCAGCCTACTCACGCTACGCTGGACAAGACTTCTGTAGGGCGTGTCGTCAGTTAGGACGTATTGCGACTGAGAGTTGTACTTCCGTTTGATTTGTGATGTTTTCTCCCTTGTTTTTTGGGGAGGTATAGAGATGCGATGATAGGGTCTGAGTGACAGCCCGTGGGAGCGAATAAAGGATCTTCTCCCGGGTCGCAAAGATCATGTCGATGGGACTGCTGCGGATAATTGTCTGTTAGTAGAAGCCGTTCTGTCTCGCTACCGTGCGGGCATCCCCTGGCGCGATCTGCCCACCCGGTTCGGAGACTGGAAGAACCTCCACCGGCAGTTACGTCGTTGGTCCAAAAGCGGTGTGATCGAACGGATTTTCCGCATCTGGCCGCCGATCACGACAATACATACATGAGGATCGACAGCACGATTGTCCGAGCATACCAGCATAGCGCGGGAGCCTGTAAAAAAGGAGCGCGGATCAGGCCATCGGGCGGTCCCGTGGCGGACTGACAAGGCAAACGGCATGACCTTTGGCTCGTGAAGAACTCCATCGCCTTTTTAACAGTTCACTCCTCTCCAGCAGCAGAAGGCTCTCACGTGTAATTTTTTCATTCTCACGCAACAACGCTGTATGATCCGTTGCGTCAGTAACCACACTGTCATGCTTCTGCGCATCGCGGATCTGTTTCTTCAACGTCGAAGATCCAACATACCCAGATCCTGAGCAATACGCTCACGTTACAGACCGCTGCTCAGAACTAAGCCCACCGCCTTGTGTCTGAACTCAACCTTGTAAACTCGTCCCATTTCACGACTCCTTCATGACCATCTTCGGTCTTAAAGGTCCGGGACTAAACCGTGACACATCCACTTTTCCAAAGACCGAATTGGCCAGCCACCGACATACCTATCGCGACCTTTACAAAGAAAAGCCATCCAATAACTCTTGACTATTTTCCATGGTCAAGGCCGGGTGCGTTTTTTATGTTAACGAAGGTCTGACCACGCGGCAATTCAGAGCAGAAAGCTGCTAAACTGGCCCGTCTTATGGAATATCTTCGGCCCTAGTAGGCGTGGATTGCCAAAGGACACCAGAATGAAGGGCCTTGTTAGGGATGCTACATCCGTATGGTTGGGCACGACAAATCCGTTGAGAGGTAGCGTTTGTATTTAGCCGGAAGAATAACGAAGCTTCTCAACAAGAAGAGATAAGGCTGGTGTATGCTTCCGGCTCGGATAATACAAATGATATCCCGGAAACATTGGGCACCACTCTTCCAGAACCCGAACCAGCCGCTTCGCTTTGATATACGGCAACACTGCATCTTCTGGCAGGTAGGCAATCCCCAGACCATCAACCGCAGATTTCACCCGCAACGCCAGATTATTGAAAACAAGTTGGCCTTCAACCCTTACATTCACGCCCTGCCTATCCTTTTCCAGATCCCACGGGAAAATGCCCCCGTAAGTCGGCAGCCGGACATTAATGCAATTATGCTCCATCAGATCGTGAGGTGATTGTGGCAAAGAGTGTCGCTTAAAGTATTTGGGGGATGCGACAACAGCCATCCGCATATCCGGTCCGATCCGCACCGCGATCATATCCTTTGCGACTTGTTCCCCCATCCGGACACCGGCGTCATATCCCTGAGCAACGATATCCGTCAGACCGTAATCAACAATCAACTCAATATTAATATCCGGGTTCTCGGGCAGAAAGCGTTTCAAAGCGGGTTGAAGAATGGAAAGTGCCGGATGTTCTCCTGTGGTAATCCTCACTGTTCCGGCTGGCTTGTCCCGTAAAGCACTTAAATCAGCTAATTGCGCTTCTATTTCGCTAAGCCTTGGCGCAATGGTCTGGAAAAGGCGCTCTCCTGCCTCCGTCGGCGCAACGCTGCGGGTCGTGCGCGTAAGCAGGCGCAAGCCCAGCCGCTCTTCAAGAGCACGAATAGTCTGGCTTAAAGCTGATTGGGAGACGCCCATTTTTGCGGCTGCGCGTGTGAAGCTTCGCTCCTGCGCTACAGCGGCGAAAGCGGCCAGATCATTGAAGTTTTCGTGCGCCATTAATTAGCCCTTCTAATAATAGCATCCGGTTTATAGTGTCTAATCACAGGTCGCAAGAAAAGGTAGCCTTTGCTCTCATGACCAGAAAGGCATGAACTTAGGCTATCGACACATCAGAGTTTCACAAAGAACGCTACCGTTTTTCTACACATCTCTGTCTCAGTTGGCCGCCGTTCAACTGCCTTGGCAAGAATAAACCCTACAGGAAGCCGGGCTCCCTATATCCCGGACGGAGGATTATGATGACCACATGGCTCATTACAGGCTGCTCCAGCGGGTTAGGCCACGATCTCGCACAAGCCGTGCTGGAACGTGGCCATAATGCCGTTATCACCGCCCGGCATACCGATAGCATGCAGGATATGGTCCACGCCTATCCCGGCAAAGCCTTGGCGCAGACGCTGGACGTGACGAACGCTGAACAGATCAATGCGGCCTTACAGGCTGCCGAAGCGCAGTTTGGTACGATCGATGTGCTGGTCAACAATGCAGGTTACGGGTACCGCTCAGCCATAGAGGAAGGTGAAGATGCGGACGTGACAGCCCTGTTCGCTACCAACGTCTTCGGCCCTGTCTCTGTCATGAAGGCCGTCCTTCCCGGTATGCGTAAACGCCGCTCCGGGATAATTGTTAACGTCTCATCCGTAGCACCTCGCATTGCTAGTCCCGGCTCAGGTTATTACTCAGCCAGCAAACTGGCTCTTGAAGGGATTTCTGCAACGCTACGCAAAGAGGTTGCCCCTTTGGGCATTAAGGTCATGGTTGTTCAACCGGGTGCATTTCGCACGGATTTTGCGGGACGCTCTCTGCATGGTTCAACCACCACGATTGCAGATTATGATGCAACCGTTGGCCCCCGCCGTAAGGCCGTTGATAAGACCAGCGGCAAGGAACTGGGCAATCCTGTCAAAGCTGCCCATGTGCTGGTTGATGTCATTACCGGAGAGAAGCTGCCTGATAGTCTTCTCCTTGGCAGTGATGCCGTGACATGGGCCACTGATGCTATCAAAGCTGAACTACAGGAAATTGAGGACTGGAAAACTGTCAGCGCAAGAACAGATTTTTCCTAACCGTATTTTGGATTTTCCAGACACTTACTGGGACAGGCTATCATGAAATATCGTACACTCGGCAAAGACCTCACTGTGTCAGCACTAGGCCTTGGCTGCATGGGCATGACCGGCGTTTATGGCGAAGCGACTGACCACGCCGCCATGATCAAACTCATCCATGGTGCGTTTGACCGGGGCGTGACGTTCTTCGATACAGCCGAAGCCTACGGACCGTTCACCAATGAAGAACTGGTCGGCGAAGCTCTTGCCCCCATCCGCGACAAAGTGGTGATTGCCACCAAATTCGGATTTGATATCGACCTGAAAACCGGCGAACGCTCTGGTGGTGTTAACAGCCGCCCCGAGCATATCCGCGCCGTGGCGGAAGCCGCCCTCAAACGCCTGAAGACAGATCGAATTGATCTGTTCTATCAGCATCGCGTTGATCCCGCAGTGCCAATCGAAGAGGTTGCAGGCATAATCAAGGATCTTGTCTGGGAAGGGAAAGTCAAACATTTTGGCCTGTCGGAAGCCAGTGTGACCACCATCCGCCGTGCCCATGCCGTCCATCGTGTCACGGCTGTGCAAAGCGAATACTCCCTGTTCTGGCGTGAACCGGAGAAAGAGCTTCTCCCCGCTCTAGAGGAGCTTAGTATCGGCTTTGTGCCCTTCAGCCCTCTGGGTGCAGGCTTCCTGACGGGCCAGATCACCATGGACACGAAGTTTCCGCCCGGTGATTTTCGCAATCTGGTGCCCCGCTTTTCACCGGAAGCCCGCAAGACCAATCTGGCTCTTGTGGATGTTGTAAAGGGTGTGGCCAGCCGTAACGGGGCAACGCCCGCCCAAGTCGCTCTTGCGTGGTTGCTGGCTCAGAAACCGTGGATTGCGCCGATACCCGGAACGACGAAACTCTCGCGGCTGGAAGAAAACCTTGGTGCGGTCAATCTCACGCTCACGGCTTCCGACCTTCAGGACATTGATGATGCAACCGCGAAGATCATCGTACAGGGAGAAAGACTGCCTGAAGCCGTCCTGAAAATGACAGGACTGTAGGCCCACTCCATAAAACATGGCCCACCGGATCAACATTGCCCGGTGGGAACCTCAACTGGCATCTGAACCTTAAATGGAAGCCGGACCGTAAAAATGAAACCGCAGGCAAACAGGAAGAGCGGCCATGATTACACTCAAAATCAATGGTAAGGACTACAGCTTTGACGGCAATCCTGAAATGCCCCTCCTGTGGTATCTGCGCGATGAAATCGGCCTTACAGGCACGAAATTCGGGTGCGGGATGGCACTTTGTGGAGCCTGCACGGTACATGTAGACGGAGTGCCCGCACGCGCCTGTGTGTTGCCTGTTGGTGCTGTCAATGGCCCCATAACAACCATTGAATCCGTCTCCCAAACACCTGTTGGCAAAGCCGTGCAGGCTGCCTGGACACAGGCGCAGGTGCCGCAATGTGGATACTGCCAGTCCGGTCAGGTCATGACGGCTTCTGCTTTGCTGACACAGAAACCCCAACCGACTGACGCAGATATAGATGCCTCCATGAGTGGTAATATCTGCCGGTGCGCCACGTATAACCGCATTCGGCAAGCAATCCATGACGCGGCAAAGGAGCTTGGCTGATGACCATCTTCACCTCATCTCGCCGCGGGTTTCTGACTGGTGCGGCGGCCCTGATTGTTGCCGTTACGGCACGCGGGCGCCTTGCTCACGCTGCAGACGAAGAAAGCGCAGACTTCGTTCCCAATGCGTTCGTGCGCGTTGACCGGCAAGGCATGATTTCTGTCGTCTCTCCTTTTCTTGAAATGGGTCAGGGTTCCTTTACCGGCATTGCCACACTGGTCGCTGAGGAAATGGATGCTGACTGGAGCAAGGTGCAGGTTATCCCGGCTGAAATCGGGAACAAGGACTACATTAACCCGACACTGGCCAAACACGGCATGCCCTTTCAGGGCACGGGAGGTAGCTCTTCCCTTCTGGGGGCGTGGCAAAATATGCGTAAGGCCGGGGCAGCCGCCCGCGCCATGTTCATATCCGCTGCAGCACAATCATGGGGCGTGCCTCTAGAAAGCCTGACGGTCAGCAACGGTATTGTCTCCCACTCTCCCTCGGATCGTCATACTGCGTTTGGAGATCTTGTTGATCGAGCATCAAAACTTCCTGTCCCGCAGGATGTACCGTTAAAAGCCCCCAAAGATTACAAGCTGGTCGGGCGGGAACAAATCCTCCCTCGCGTGGATGTTGCGGCTAAAGTCAATGGCAGCGCGATCTACACGCAGGATATCAAGCTGCCGGGCATGCTGGTGGCTGTCATCGCCCATCCGCCCACATGGGGTGCCACACTTCGGCATGTTGATGATCGTGCTGCAAAAGCCATTCCCGGCGTCATCGCTGTTGTAACCGTTCCCGGCGACAAGGATATTCTCGGCGGCGTGGCTGTTCTGGCGAAAAATACATGGATCGCACGGCAGGGTCGCGATGCCCTGAAAATTGAGTGGGATAACACCCATGCTTTCAGCCTTGATACCAAAGCTCTGTTCGCGACCTACCGTGACCTTTCTGAGCGCCCGGGCGTTGTGGTCACATCTCGCGGCACCGTTCTGACGTCGGCTCCGAATGGCGGACACATGATCGAGGCGACATACGAGCAGCCTTACCTGAGCCACGCAGCTATGGAACCAATGAATTGTCTGGTGAAGTTGGGCGAGCAGAACTGCGAAGTCTGGAATGGTGAGCAGTTCCAGACACTGGACCAGATGATGATTGCTAAGGAGCTAGGCCTCAAGCCGGAACAGGTCACCATCAACCAGCTTTATGCAGGAGGCAGCTTTGGCAGGCGTGCCAACCCTCGGGCAGATTACCTACGGGAGACCGTCAGGATCGCGGTAGCGGCAAACGCAGCGGGCGTCGAAGCACCCGTCAAACTGGTCTGGATGCGCGAAGACGACATGCGGGGCGGACAGTATCGGCCCATGACGGTACACCGCGCACAACTTGCTCTTGATGGCAAAGGCAGGATCACCTCCTGGCATCACGTTATTGTAGGACAGACCTTTGTCCCCTCCCCACCGGAAAAGGTGGACCGTATCCTGACGGAAGGCCTCCCTGACCTCCCCTACGATATTCCAAACTTCAAAGTGGAACAGCATATCGCGACCGAAGCCGCTGTGCCCACCCAGTGGTTACGCTCCGTGGGGCATACCCACAGCGCGTTTGCGTGTGAAAGCCTGATTGATGATGCCGCACGTCTGACAAAACAGGACCCTTACCAGTTCCGGCGCTCCATGCTGGGTAAAAGCCCACGGCACCTTGCTGTTCTGGACCTTGCAGCCCGCGCCTATGGGTGGGAGCGGCCACTGGAGCCGGGCCGGAATGGTGAACGTCGAGGCCGGGGTATCACAGTCTGGCAATCCTTCGGGACATACCTTTCCGAAGTAGCCGAAGTGACGGTTCATACAGACGGATCGTTCACGGTTGATCGGGTGGTCTGCGCGGTTGACTGCGGCAGGCCGGTCAACCCCGACATTATCCGGGCACAGATTGAAGGGGGTGTTGGGTTTGGCCTCTCATTCCTGAATCAGGCCATCACATTGAAAAATGGCCGCATCGAACAAGGTAATTTTAACGACTATCCGGTCCTGCGTATGAACGGCATGCCTAGGGTTGAGGTTCACATCATGCCCTCGGAAGAAACGCCAAGCGGCGTTGGAGAACCGGGTGTTCCGCCAATTGCTCCCGCCATGGGCAATGCCATCGCAGCGGCTACGGGACAACCCCAACGCACGCTGCCCATAGGTACCCTCGATCTCAGGTCCGCCTGACACCATTCAGAACAGGAGGTCTCACAGACCATGGTATCTTTGAAAAAGACCCTTGCTTGTGCTGCTGGTGCAGTCGGTGTGGTCGCGGCAGGCTTCGTGTCCTACAAGGTGATGGTGCCGGAAAGCACAGGCCCTGCTGCGCCAGTTTCAGGCGTCCCGACAGGGTTTTCAGATGATCCGATCAAACGGGGGAAATATCTGACACAGGCAGCCGATTGCGAAGTCTGCCATACAGCGCAAGGTGACGGTACGCCGTTTGCGGGAGGACGGGCCTTCAAACTCCCGTTCGGCACGATCTATGCCACCAATCTGACACCCGACAAGGAAACCGGTATCGGCAACTGGACGGATGAGCAGTTTATTCGTGCTGTGCGGAATGGCGTCGGGTCCCACGGCAATCTGTATCCCGCCATGTCCTACACCTCATACACACAGCTCAGCACAGAGGATGTGCTGGCCATCAAGACTTATCTCTTCAGCCTCCAGCCGGTTCATCACACGCCGCAGCCTAACTCCCTCTCCTTCCCGTTCAACCAGCGCTGGGGCATGAAATTCTGGAATCTGGCTTTCTTCCATCCCCGACGCTTTCAGCCAGAAACAGCAAAGGGTAATGAGTGGAACCGGGGAGCCTATCTTGCGACGGCTCTGGGCCATTGTGGCGAATGTCATACGCCTCGCAACATCGGCTTTGCCATGCGCTCCCACGATTATCTGGCGGGCACAGAGGTTCAGGGCTGGAAAGCCTATAATACAACATCGGATACGACCTACGGCATAGGCGGCTGGACCGAGGCCCAGCTTGAAGGCTATCTGTCCCGCGGCCACGCCGAAGGCCGCAGCTCCGCCTCCGGCCCCATGGCGGAAGTGGTTGAGCACAGCTTGCAATACCTCTCACCGTCCGACATCCACGCACTTACGGTCTATCTACGCAGCACAGAACCTGCAACAGGGGCTGACAAACATATCGTTACACTCCGCTCAGACGGTATGCAGGCCTCCAATGCATTGTTTCCGGGTGGCGATGCTGCTGCGGACAACGCACGAGGCAAAAAGCTTTTTGAAGGCGACTGCGCAGGGTGCCATCAGTTCAACGGTACAGGACGACAGACCGAGTATGCCTCTCTGGCAGGCAGCCACGCAGTTAATGACCCCTCGGGCACAAGCCTGGTGCAGGTCATTCTCAACGGCACAACCCTGACAGTGAAGGGACGCAAGCAGTACATGCCGGGTTTTGGGGGAGCCTATTCAGATGCCGACGTCGCCGCCGTTGCAAATTATGTGCTGGCGCATTTTGGAAACAAAATCGGGATCGTGACAGCAAAAAAAATAGGGTTTGCCAGACAGACGCCGGAATAAGGGGCTCCAAGACTTCGCTTTTGCAGGTGTTCTTATTCCATGTTGACGCATAGGATCTCGTAAGGAAACGTCAGCTATAAGCGCATCCTAAACGCCATACACCATGGGCTTTCTGCCTTCAAAGTCTCTACCCCAAGAGTGCCGCCATGCCCCAGAACAATCTGCCGTGCCAGACTGAGGCCTATTCCATTACCGTTTGTTTTGAACGATACAAATGGCTGAAAAATCTGGTCGTGTAATGAGGGGGCAAGTCCTATGCCGTTGTCCCGCACAATAAGAGTTACAACTCCGTCCGTAACCTCAACGACAACCTGAACGCGCGCTGAAGGCTGACTTTCACAGGCTTCAGCTGCATTATTGAGAAGATTCAGCAGGGCTTGTTCGATCTGCGCCTTATCCACCGTCACCACGACACGGGTGAGAGGAAGACAAAGCTCTAGTTTAACGCCAGCGCCCCAACGAGCCTCAAATATTCGCTGTGTTTCCCGCAGTAGCTCCCCAAGATCAACCGGAGCCAGATCCGGTGCTGGCAGACGAGCCAGATCGCGATAACCGCGCACGAATTTATCCAGTCCCTCCGCCCGGCGCCGAATGGTCGCCAGAGCTTCAGTAATAAGAGAAGACGGTAAATCCTTGCCCCCCTCTGCAAACAACTCTTCCGCAGAAACCGAAAGAGAGACAATTGGCGTCAGAGAGTTCATAATCTCGTGGCTCAATATCTGAAGCAGATCCCGCAGGGCCTGCGCTTCAGCAGCGTTCAAACCTGCCTCCACGTCAGTCAGCGCCAGATACTCCACAATCCCCCCCACACCGGCCCCCTGCCCGATTGAAAGAGCATAAACACGTGAAGTGCCATCAGTTGAGGACACCAATCGTATCAGCCGCCCTGCTGCGGAAGAAACGCGTTTCTCATTTAAAGCCATGAGTAATTCCGGAGGAGGGTTTATGAGGCGATCATCTGTTTCAAACAATCTGCGCGCCGCCCGGTTGGCCGCATGGAGTGTTCCATCCACGCTTCGGAACAGCAACGGAACCGGAGCATGGTCAAGCAGAGCGCGATTGCGCAGCCTTTCACGGTCAGGCGGACTCACAATGGATGGTTCACGGCGCTCCATGCGCCGCGTCAGTTCAAGCTGTGTCGCAACCAGAGACATAATGCACCCAATGCCAATACAAACGAGAAGAGAGGCCGTCGTGTAAAATCCTTTTTGCCAGACTGGCGCAACCAACAAGCAGACAACAACAATACCGGCGAGACGGAGCAACGCGTACGAAACCGCGTACATTCTAAAGCCCATACCGTACCATCCGCCGGTAGAGTGCGGGGCGTGTCAGACCCAGTTCTCTGGCTGCCTTCGTCACGTTAAAACTGTTCCTGTGCAGAGCCGCTTCCACTAATGATCGTTCTGTATCACGCAAAGTCTGCGATTCAGTTGTGTGGGATGCTGTCTTGTCCGAAGCCATCTGCCATTCCCCCATAATCACCGCGCGTTCTACTGCTGCTCGCAATTCCCGCACATTCTGAGGCCACGCCTCTGCCTGCAGCGCGGTAATGCGGGCAACATCACACTCCGGTTCTGGCAGCCCATGCCGCACAGAAAAATAATGAAGAAAATGGCTGGTAAGCGCGGGAACATCCTCTGGACGCTCCCGCAATGGTGGAATTGTGAGTGTCACCATACCAAGATGCAACATGAGTTTAGGATGAAGACGAGCACTAAGCGCTACAGAACCCTGAGAGGACAGCGCGATAACGCGTGGAGGAACGCTCTCCTCAAGACGGTCTGTCAGACGACGCTGCAATGTTGAAGAAAGAGCCTCAATGTCCCTGCATATCCACACTCCGCCTGCTTCCGGAAGGTCCAGACAGTCTTCTGCGCTAAAAACCTGTACGGCTCCCTCATCAGACGAAAGCGCATGAATACGTCTTGCAAGGAGCGCTTTCCCAACACCAGACGGCCCGGAAATAACCACAGATGCCCGTGTAGTGGCAATCCGATCAGCCTCCCTGACAATCTGCTTCATAGCTTGTGACGTAGCAATCAGGACCGGATCTGCGTCAGAAAAATGATTACGACTGTATTTTTCAAGAACACTGTTGACGAGACTCACAAGCCGGTCATTATTCCAGGGCTTCATCACAAAATCTGTCGCACCGGCACGCATAGCTTCAACAGCTATGCTAACCCCACTATGACCGGTCACGACAAGAACCGGTAAATCCTGGCGCAGCACGAGCATATCTTTCAGTAGAGCTAGTCCTTCAGCCCCTGTGCGTGCCCCTTTGGTATAGTTGAGATCCAGCAGAACAAGATCAACCGGGTGAGACGCAAGCAGGGTTAACGCTTCCGGTGCATTGTAAGCAGATAGCATTCTCATTCCGCGCCGCTGAAAAAGCAGCCGCGCCGCGACTTGAATATCGCAATCATCATCAACAAATAGCAGGCACGGCATTGATGCATCGTGAGAGCTGTCATCTCCACTTACTTCATTTCGAAATACATTCATTTTCCTGTTGACAGCTCCCTCAAAGGTGTCCGTTTCCGGACAGTCCGTCCGGTTCCGAACAGACACACGCACACACCAAAAAAAAAGTCCTTATTTTTCAATAAGATATAATTCCATGATTCTAAGATACACTGTTTTTCAAGAGGAGAAACAGTGTATGAACCACCCGCTTTCAGGCAACACAGCAACAACAGGGAAACAACATTCCCAGTCTGGTGCTGGCATGGATCGCGCAGTCGTACCGTCTGCCGGAAAAGCTCTTGTGCGCCGCGCTGTGCGCTACGGCAGTCCCATCGCGATCATTCTTCTTGCCTGGGCCGGGTGGGGGCTGGCACCCGCCTCTGGCACGCTGTCTGTGCAACGTGACCAGATTTCAATTGCCACCATGCAGTCTGCTTCTTTTCTTGATTATCTTCCGCTGCGAGCCACGGTCGCCCCCCTCAACGTCACCTTCATCAATGCTGTGCAAGGTGGAGAAGTTGCCGAGGTTGTGGCGCGAGATGGTGCGCTGGTCAAAAAAGATGATGTTCTGGCGCACCTGAGCAATCCGCAGCTTCAGTTAGACGTCACCTCGCGCGAGGCCTCAATCGCCAGCCAACTCGGAGCCGTTAGTGCGCAACGCCTCACTTTGCAACAAACACGCACAACAGAAGAAACACAGCTGGCTGAGGCGCGCTACAACCTGCTCAAAGCACGGCATGAACTCTCCATTCGTGAACAGCTTCGTCAGCAGGGTTTTGAATCGGATGCCAATGTTCAGTCTTACAGCGATGAGGCCGACTATTATGCTCAGCGCCTCAAAAGACTTGAGGCCGCCCGCATGCAGGACCTCCGGGTAACAGACAGACAGGAGAAAGAAATTGACGAGGAAGGACAACGCCTCCGCTCCAATCTTGAAGTGGTTGAAAGCAGCCTCGGGGCTCTTACGCTGCGTGCCCCTCTTGATGGCCGCCTGACCAATTTTGATCTCCAACCCGGCCAGTCGCTCAAGGCGGGTGATAAAATCGGGCAAATCGACAGCGAAGGGCACTATCGTCTCGATGCCGATATTGATGAATTCTATCTGGGCCGCGTTGCCATTGGTGAACGCGCACAGGCAGATCTTGGTGACGTCAAAATCCCTCTGAACGTCACACGCGTGCACCCTCAGGTCACGAACGGTCAGTTCCGTGCCGAACTCACCTTCGACACCCCGCCCCCTTCCGGCCTGAGACGCGGCGAGAGCATTGATATCCGGATTACACTTGGTGAGACGCATAGAGCGCTAGTTTTGCCTAATGGCGCATGGCTTGAAGCCAGCGGCGGGGCTTTCGCCTTTGTAATGGCGGCAAACGGACGCAGTGCAGACCGCGTAGCAATCACATCAGGCCGACGCAACCCGGAGCAGGTAGAAATTACCAGCGGGCTGCATGAAGGCGATCAGGTGATTATCTCGTCCTATAATTCTTACAAAAACTTCAACCATCTCGCCATCCACTAAGCGGCAGGAGCCTCTGACATGCTGATTCAACTCTCCCATATCCAGCGCCTCTATCGCTCTGACGAGGTAGAAACCACAGCCCTGCAGGATATCGAACTCGGTATCGGACACGGAGAATTCGTCGCCATTATGGGCCCATCGGGCTGCGGAAAATCAACCCTACTCAACATCCTTGGCACCATCGATCGCCCGACCGCAGGCTCCTACCGCTTTGGCGATGAAGAACTGACGCACCTTAAAGAAGCGGCTCTTGCAAAGTTCCGTCGAGAAAATCTTGGCTATATCTTCCAGAGTTTCAATCTGATTGATGAGCTGATGATTGAAGAAAATATAGAACTTGCATTGATCTATCGTAATATCCCTAAATCGGAACGCCGCAGCCGCGTTGCCCATGCGATGGACCGCGTCGGCATTGCGCATCGCGCCAGACACTACCCTTCACAACTTTCCGGCGGCCAGCAGCAGCGTGCGGCCATTGCCCGTGCCATTGTTGGGCAACCCCGCCTGATTCTGGCCGACGAACCGACCGGAAACCTTGATACTGAAAATGGCACGCAGGTTATGGATATTCTTCAAACCCTGAATGATGAAGGGGCGACAATCATCATGGTCACTCATTCCCCCAGCCATGCGGACCTGGCCAAACGGCGGGTTGATATGCTGGACGGGCAAATTGTCATTTCCGTCCGCAATGCCATCTGAGGAATATGTGAGATGATTGCCTCCATCTTCCGGAGTGTTCTCCACCAGACCCGCCGCCATCCGCTCTATGTTGGTCTGAATATTTTCGGGCTGGCATTAGGGATTGGTGTGTTCCTGACACTGACGCTTCTGGTCCGCTATGAATACAGCTTTAATAGCGGCTTTGCAGATGCAGACAGGCTGGCGCGCATGGATGAGCGCTGGTCCATGCCCGGCACAACGCCTTATGAGAGTGCCGATGTCTCCTTCCGCGCTGTTCCTTTTCTCAAACAGGATTTCCCTGAGATTGAAGAGGTTGTGACATTTACCAAGACTAACCTTTTCGTTCAGAAAAACGGGCAGTTCACGCACTTTGCAGGGCAGACGACAGATCCTGCTTTTTTCCGGATGTTTTCTCTTGGCTTCCTGCATGGCAACCCGGACACAGCCCTGACACGACCGGATGGTCTGGTGCTCTCTCAACGCACTGCGATGACGCTGTTTGGCAAATACGATGTTTTAGGTAAAACCGTTGAATTAAACAGAAGCGGCCAAAAGACCATTCAGGTCGTTACAGGCATTCTGGCTGCCCCTCCCTCCCCAGGTCTACTGGATGACGTGGATATGCTTCTGCCGGTCACTCCACAAGAACGGCTGACACGCTCCTGTTTTCGCTTCTGGGGAAGTAGCTGCGGAGAGATCCTGCTAAAATTTCGCCGACCGGAAGATATTGCCTCCGTCAATGCCCGTCTGCCCGATTTTGTGAACAACCGTGCGGCCGGACCGGCAGACGATGACGTCTCCCTCGGTCCTGCACCTACAAAGACATATACACTCTCCCTTGTCCCAATCCTTAAAATGCATTTTCACGATGTGAACGTGGAGGATACGGATAATAGTGTAGAGCAGTATGTTATTGACAGCATTGGCCTGATTGGCCTGCTTGCTCTTATTCTTGGGTGTGCAAATGCTGTGAACCTCGCGACCGCCCGTGCCGGATTGCGAGCGCGAGAAGTTGCTCTTCGCAAAACCCTTGGAGCCCCGCGTCATGTGCTCTTTGGCCAGTTTATGGGTGAAGCCATGGTGGTCTCGCTGGTCGCAGGACTGTGCGGGCTTGCATTCTGTGAGGCGTTCACGCCCGCCATTGCCAGTATGACGGGTGAAGCAATCCAGGTCGATTATGGGTTTATCGGGCTTCTGCTGCCGCTTGTTATCATCAGCAGTGGTCTGGCTTCTGGTGTTTATCCCGCGCTTGTTCTGTCTGGTTACCAGCCAGCAGCTATTCTGGCAGCCACACGTATGCCTGCCGGCGGACGCCGGGCTGCATTGCTGCGGAATGGGCTGGTTGTGGGACAATTCTCGATCGCAATCTGTATTGTGATCTGCACCCTGGTGATTGATCGGCAAACCAGCTTCATGCGGAATGCAGACCGCGGCTACGTCAGAGCCGGCCTTTTAATTGGCCAACAGATGCACTCCCAGGATACCGGGCTGCAACGCCGTATGTTGGATACCCTGCGAGCCATCCCCGGTGTCACGTCAGTAACTTTGAGTGAGCTAGAACCCAACCCACACTCTCTTACCCGCACAACATTTCTACATGAAGGAAGCAAGGACCGGGTGAAGGTGCAGATGCTTCAGGACCGTGTATCATCTGATTACAGAGACACCTACCAGCCTCACCTGCTGGCGGGCCGCTGGTTTGATAACGCCCATGGCCAGGATGACGGTCCCTCCAATGAGGAGTTCAAAAGCGGGAACAGTAACTGGAACGTCATTATCAACAGCAAAGCGGCCCGTGCCTTTGGGTTTGAAAAAGCTGTTGATGCTGTAGGAAAAATTCTCAGAATCGATGCAAAACACTTCACCGTCATTGGCGTGATTGAGGATATTCGTTTCAGTTCCCCCCGTGAGACCATAGCACCTGAGATTCTATTCTTCTCTTCCCTGCAACGTATCGCGTTTGACGATCCCGTTCCGGCAGTTCGGTTCTCCGGCGTGGCGCGTACGGTCATGGCCGAGCGGCTTGACCGCGCATGGCGCACACTCCTGCCTGATGTCGCCAGTCACTTTGCACCAGCTGATGAGCTGATGGAGACTTACTATTCGGGCGATGAACGGCGTGGGCACCTGTTTACCCTCGGCGCTGTGGCAGCCCTGCTAATTGCCAGCCTTGGTCTTTACGGTCTGGCAGCCTTTGCCGCAGCCCGACGGATGCATGAAATTGGCATCCGCAAGACGCTGGGAGCCACAGCCGGACAGACCATTGTTCTGTTGTTGCAGGACTTTCTAAAACCTGTGTTTGTGGCCTGCCTTCTGGCCTGCCCACTCTCCTGGCTTCTTATGCGCCAGTGGCTAAACGGGTTTGATGAACGGATTGCCCTCTCTCCTGCCCTCTTCCTGCTTGCTATCAGTGGCGCTGCGCTAATCGCAACCTGCACGGTTCTCGGGCAAACTCTTCATCTCGCTCGTGCCGAACCGGCACGAGCACTCAGAGCGGAGTGATGGCCATGTATCGCTTTATTGCATGTCTTGCCGTCGCTGGCCTTTCCGCACACGCTGTTCAGGCCCAAACGCTGCAGGATGCTCTTGCGCATGCTTACCACAGCAGCCCTACGCTGCTGGGTGAACAGGCCAATCAGCGCGCGGTGACAGAAAACTCTGTGCAGGCCCGTGCAGGCTGGCGGCCAACAGTGTCCGTCAACATGGATGCCAACTACCAGCAAGGCCCTTACACAAACGCGTTTGCTTTAGGCAGTTATACGTCAAACTATGCGGAAGGCTATGTTGCCGCCAAGCAAACACTTTACTCCTTTGGCCACACAGCCAATCAGGTGCGCGCCGCAGATGCCCGCTCCCATGCAGAAGCGCATGCCCTACGCCTGACGGAAGCCCAGATCTTTACCAGCGCGATCACTGCATACATGAACGTTTTGCGAGACCGCTCAGTGAAGGACATCCGTCAAGCAGATCTAGACATGCTTCATCGACAGGTACAGCTCACAACATCGCGCTATACACTTGGCGGTGCTCCAACTGAGCAAGTGACAAAAACCGATGTCGAGCAAGCTGAAACCCGCCGTCACTCAGCAGAAGTTGCCCTTACACAGGCCCGCGCAACACTCGCCGCCTCTGAAGCGCAGTTCCGCGCCGTCATTGGTGAAGAGGCCAAAAAACTGATTATGCCAGTCGGCCTGCCCGGCCTGCCTTCCAATTTAGATCAGGCGCTGAAAACCGCTATTCAGTCAAACCCTCAACTGGCCCAGATGCGCGCGACAAAAAGCGCGACGCAAGCCGATCTTGATACGGCCCGCTCCCAATGGGGGCCAGAAATTCAGGTTCAGGGGTCATTCGGTACCATTGGTCCCGGTTCCCCTTTTCGGGGACGAGAATATGGTGAGCAGGTGACCGGAACCGTCTCACTCGTTCAACCTATTTATAATGGCGGCCTTTATAATTCCCAGATCAGGCAAGCCCGAGACAAGGACGAGCAAGCTCACCAGAACATTGAACTTGCCAAACGCTCAGCCCTGCAAAACGTTGTGACAAACTGGCAGGCCGTTGAAAACGGACTTGAAGCCATTAAGGCAGGCATGGCGGAAGTACGCTCTGGCGAAACGACATTAAAAGGCTACCAGCTTGAATATGGATATGGCTTGCGCAGCACGACAGACGTCCTCTATGCGGACCAGAATTTACGCTCCGCACAGGTGGAGCTGGCCTCAAGCCAGCATGATACGATTGTTGCGGAGGCCAATCTTCTTGCCGCCATAGGCCACCTTCAGGCGCAGGATCTGGTGCCCCACACTCCTTATTACGATGCCGATGCTCAGCTTCGCCATGCCCGCACGCGAGACTGGGAGCCACTTCAGGCCCCTCTTGCCGCACTCGACCGCGCTGGCTGGTGAAGGAAAGAATAAACGCGATGCTAACCGGAATTCTTACCGCCACCTTTCACACACTCTCACGGCACAAGCTTGACACGCTTATTAATCTGATCGGGTTTGCACCCGGCATTGCCGTGTTTCTCACCATTATGCTCGTTGTGCGCTACGAAGAAAGCTATGATTCATACATTATTCACGCTTCCGGCCTGCTTCCAATTGATGAGTTGCTCAGCCCTGCAGGCCTTACGTCTCTGGCAATACCAAGACCCAGGGCCGTAAAATCAGGAAAATCTGGCAACAGGGCTCTTTAATTATGTTAATACGGCAACTATACGCTCCGGATTGCGTGCTAAGAATGTTGCAATGAACCAAGTGCTTGGCACCACACGCTTATCCCTTATTCTTCGATGCATAACAGAAGCCGTTTTTCTGGCTTTAGGAGCCGCTCTGACGCTAACAGAATGTTCTTTACGGTAGATTAACGATTTTGACAGTTGAAAGATCCTATACGACTGGTTTTCTATCCTCACAGTACCATTTCTGATCGCCATTCTGGCTAGTGCTATTGCGTATTAATCGCACTGTACGAAACGGACTTGTGACATTGCAATTCGCGTTAGCGACTCTTCGGGCCGTCTGCACGATTGTCATAACTCAGTAGGCACAGTTTGTTCAGACGCTAGGGCGTGTCGTCAGTTAATCCCGATAATAGCAGAGACGAGTTGCAATGCCTCTGAACTGCTTCAGTCTGGCGAAGAACTTTTCAATGGTGTTTCTTTTCGAAGATCTGTCCTTGAGTGAGGATTTTGAGGAGTGTCATCTTGATTCGGACAGGAGCAAAGGCGGTCGGTGATACAGAGCCGTCAGAGCTTCTATCCGAATATATAGCAGTGAAATCAAGAAATTTTCACTGATCTATAATCCATCAACCGCTCTGCAATCCCGATCAGTGTTGTTCGCCTTCCCTGCTGGAAGAAAAGTGGCGTGCCAATCATAAGCTCATCAGGGCGGTACTGTTTTATAAAGGATGAAATGCTCGTCGCCACGACATCAGCAGTTCCTGTGAACGTATGGCGCAGGGTCCGGTTGATAAGAACCTGTTCCTGTTCGTTCCAAGAGACGGATCGAGGTGCTGGAAATTGCATTGGATGCCCTCGCCGCAACGCAATAA
>NZ_CALLXM010000076.1 GCF_937875265.1 uncultured Acetobacter sp.
GGGCCATAAAGCACAGCATTCCTTTGAGCGGCAGCCGGAAGGATTTCTGTGTCAGGAGGCTGGCCAGAAGTAGCGGCGGAAGCAGGGTCAGAGTGTGCCAGCTCTTGGTTAGAAAACATAAAGAGGCTGCAAAGCATGCAAGGCAGAAGGACCAGCCGGTGCGCTTCAGGCATAGCAGGATGCAGAATAGATAAAGCGTACAGTATAGCGCGTCCGCATCGGCCTGCCGGAAGCTGTGGCCCCCTAGGGACTGTACCCAGATGGAAAAAAGCGTAATGGCATACAGGCCTTCCACGCGGGAAAATCTCTGGGCTGCAAACCGATAAAGCCCTGCTACGGCGGCTACAAAGCAGAGCAAAGAAGGCAGCCGTGCGGCCAGTATTCCTTTGCCAAATAGTTTGAATGACAAAACAATGGGTAAGAAACTCAGAACGGGTTTGAGGTTCCAGTAATCTTTTTTGCTCTGCCAGTAATTTGTCAGATAGTCATGGTGATAAAGCATTTCATAGGCTGAGCCGATATGGCGGGCTTCATCCCATGGTTCTATTTCTTTCGAACTAATACAATAAAATTCAGGAAAAAAAATAAGAGCAAGCAGTAGAACAGGAAAAATTCTATTAAAAAAAGACCACACGCTTTTTTTGCGCAATAATAATAAAAACGGCTCAAAAGGCATGAACAAAAGACCTGATTAAGAAAATACGGGTGCAGGCATAGTGTCTACACCCTGTGTATTTCCTTAAACAGTCATAGGGTGGCCCGTAAAGCTGTTTTAGGCTTGCAGGCTGATCATACACGTAGAAGCAGGCAACCCCTTCTGAATGCCATAAATGCCGCTTGCCGTAACCTGTACCATTAACATCCCTGCTGTATTGGTGGCGCGCGGACCAAGTGTAAGTATTGCATTGCCACCGGTCCAGCGGGTGGTAGTCCCGGTTTCCTGTGCCTGCCAGCCAGATCCAGCTTCCGGGCTTACGGGCAGCGATACCCGTCGTGCAGGTGATGTGCCCTCCTTCAGCAGAACATGCCCTACAGCCACGCCCATTTGGCGGCGGTCATCTACAAACGGTCCTTCCACATCACATGGACGGAATGTGCGGGAGGCCAGCCAGACCTGTGTCGCACCAGAGGGCAACATGAACAGTACATAGTCCTGCATGGTCCGTAACGGGCGTATAATCTGACCAGTTTCAAGAACCAGGTGTAGGTCTGCCTCGCGCGTGAATTGAGGTGCAGTCTTTACGCCAGCATGAACCGCCTGTTCCCACCGGTCTGTGCCGTGTTCTTCAGCTCGGGCGATCAGTCTGCGGAAAATGGGTTCCACTGTGGCGCGGTCTACTGCCAGTGGAACGGCGGCATCCTCAGCCCAGCTTCGTACTGTGCCGCCAAGGCGAGCCAGTGTTCCGCTCTGCCCGAAGCTCCGGCGGTTGCCCGTGTCCAGATAGCTTTCCGTCAGCAGACCGTTGGCCATAATAACGGCATGTTCTTCAGTCTCAATATGGAAGTAGGAATACTCCGTAATGCTGTGATCGTAAAAAACTGAAATTCCGTTCACCAGCATGCGTGCCGGAATAAACCGCCCTTCAAAAAACAGGCAGTGCTCAGGCGTTACCAGCAGGTCCGTATGCGGCACAGCGTCCGCCACGGCCCCTTTGCAGATGCGCACCGGATAACCGGCTTCATCATCAGGCAGGCCGGTTTTTACGGAAGTGTGTCTGTGGCCAGCCCATATCACAGCACGCGGCTGCGCAACCCCGTGAGCAAAGGTCAGGACTTCATCACCAATGCGCAGATCTTCCACGGCTGTTTCACCATCCGCGTGGCGGATCATCGTGCCCGGCAGGAAGCAGACCTCAGTGCCTTCATCAAGTGTGACAACTGTGCTGCCATCAGTGTCAGCGGCAAATGTGGCATGATAGTCGCTGTAATCTCCGGCCAGCGCGATGCTGTAAGTCTCATCGCCCTGTGTGACAACCAGAGTGTCGCCCTCAATTTGTGCAGCGGTAGTCCCCGCATAATGCAGGCTGTCGACATCAATTGCACCGCCCGACATCAGGGTGGTGTTCTCAATATCGCCTCCGCTGGACACGGTGAGTCGGCCACCGGCTGAGATCATCTCATTTTCTGCGGAGGCACCGGAGGAAACGGTCTCCGAACCACCAGACAGAATATGTGTGTTGCTGGCAACGCCGCCTGAAAGAACAGTCTCAGTCCCGCCGTTGCTGACAATGGTGCCGGCAGCAGAGCCGGTCACGTAGGCGGTACCGTTGCTCATGAGGGTTGTTGCCGAGGCGACCCCTCCGGTGCTGATAAACAGCGCTCCCCCGGACAGGACCGTGGCGTTCAGGGATGATCCCTGAATATAGCCAAACCCGGCGCTGCCATACGTGGTGTTTTCAGCCAGCCCGCCTGCATAGACTGTCTCATGCCCATGATTGCTGATGCTGTCATTACGGGTCACACCCCCGGACATGATGCGATTTTCACCCAGTGCCGTTACGCTATTCCCGGCAGCACTGCCATAAACATACTGGCGGCCTGTAGAAACCACGCTGGCGCTGGCAATCCCGCCATTTTCAACCGTCTGTGTCGCATACCGTGCAATCACGGAACCTGACGCCACCCCACCGGACAGCACATCAACAAACCCATTGGCAGCGACCTGCGTGCTATCGGCCTGTCCGGAGCTGCCGATACTCATGGACCCACCGGCAGCAACCGTGTCGCTTCTGGCGACACCGCCCGCAATAATCTGGTCCTTACCGCCGCTTTGTACCAGTGCTGCACTATCCGTCCCGGCTACGGTCTGCTGACCTCCGCTCATCACGGTGCCGGAAGCCGTGGCGCCCGTGTTCACAGCCTGAGACCCCGCCTGCATGATGACGGACCCACTGGCCACAGCCGTTCCGCTGAGCACTTCCTGCCCGCCAGCACTGATAACGGTCTGCACTGTCCGCCCGGCATAGGCTTCCACCTGGCCACCAGACAGAATGGTGCCCGATGCCGTTGCGGCATTAGTCACCAGAAATTGCTGCCCACCAGACAAGACTGTTTCCGTATAGGTGGTGCCGGAGATCACTTCATCATACGCGGTGCTGTTAATCAGCGTATTGTAGGCTTGCCCCCCAGCTCCCGTCTGGGAGCCAGCATCGGCATACTCGCAGGTGGCGCCGCCCTCGTTCACCACCGTATTATAAATTGTCCCGCCATCCACATAGGCAGCGTAATTGCCCTGAGAATTGATGATCATTCCTGAAACAACGGCAGCGGTCCCCTTAACGGTTATGCCACCATCGTTCAGCGTTACGCCGGACGCGTAAGCGCCGTTTAGAATAATGAGCTGGTCGTGGAAAACGGTGGTGTCTAGCGCGCTTCCTCCACTGTTAACGAGAACGCTCTGATGCTCGGCTTCCGTATCAGCCGGGCCGGAGATGGTGGTGGAAGCAATTGTTCCGCCACTTTGGACCTGAAGCTGGCCGCTATCCGCTACAGTTGTTGAGAGTGCGCTGCCTGCACTGGCGATAATCAGCGTATCTCCGCGCAGAACAGAGACGCCACTGGCTGTCAGGCCTGAGGAGATGATGGTCGTTGTCATGAAAGGGAAGCACTCTTTTAGAAAATAAAATTTGTTAAAACTAAATTAATATCTCTATTTCTTACAATATGAACTAAATGAATATGTGTTATTTCAAATTGTTTCTTAATAATTTCATAGAGATTTGAAATTTATTTAGAAATTTTCTAAAAATAGATATGAATAAATCTATTTGTTATTAGATGGTTGTTGGTGGTTTAGGCAGCTAGTGTCATTGTTTGTATGAAAAATGAGATTATTTTGGTATTTTGTTTTCTTTTTTAGGAAGGGCGTTATTTTACCCGCTTACCACCGGACGACCAGAAATGTGCCCCGCGTGTGGGTCAATGCCCCCTTACCGTCCGTGAGGTATCCCACTCTTGCTGAGTCTCGGTGTCTGTCCCTATCCTGTGCGGCAGATCATAAGAGGAATATGTCTATGTCGAGACTTCGTCCCGTCTTCCTGGCCCTGACGGGCTGCCTGGCTCTTTCTGCGGCTCTGCCTCAGGCCCACGCGGCGGGTGCAGCATCCCCTGGTATCCTCACGGTGCAGCCGGGCCCGCCGCCCATGACGGCCGCTACTGCGGCCCCCGGAGTGCTGGATTATGACGGCATTCCCACGGTCGAACATGCCTCCGCCGATAACGTCGGCGGCCTGATGTATTATTGCTATTCCCACAAGCTGGTCACGGACACGACCGTCCGCAGCCTTGGCCGCAAACTGGCTGAGCGTGAGGGCATTCGCCGCAAACCGGCTTACGCATGGGGCGGCAAGGGCCGACTGATGCTCAGCCCGACCGTGATGTTTGATATCAAAACCCTCAACCGGGACCAGCAGGCTGCCGTATGTAGCCGCTCCGCCCTGCGCGGCCCGGATCTGCTCAAGCAGGACTAAGTACACGCCCACACGCGGGCCAGCCGCCAGCGCGCATGTTTCTCACTGTGCGTAGCGCGGAGGTCCGCGTGACTTCTCTATTTTACCACAACCCATTTTATCCCAGAGTGCCCGCATGAGCGCCCCAATCCATCGCCTGACCCCGGATGATCTGCTCTCCGCCGCCACCGGCCTGCTGGCAACAGAGCGAGACCCTCTGGCCAATATGGCCAATCTCTCAGCACTTATTTTTGAAGCACTGCCAGATTTGAACTGGGCGGGGTTCTACCTCTATCGCCCACAGACCACAGCTCCAGCCACGCTGTTCACGCTTGCGCAGGTCGCCAGTTCCAGCCCTCAGGCAGCACAGGGTGAACTGGTGCTCGGGCCATTTCAGGGGCGCGTGGCGTGCACACGTATTGCTTTGGGGAAGGGAGTATGCGGCACCGCAGCAGAAACCCGCACCACTCAGCGTGTGCCGGATGTGCATGAGTTTCCCGGTCACATCGCGTGTGATGTGGCATCAGCTTCGGAACTGGTTATTCCACTGGTCGCGCACGGCCAGTTGCTGGGCGTGCTGGACCTTGACAGTCCACTGAAAAACAGATTTTCCGTTCAGGAGCAGCAGCTTCTGGAAGAGCTTGTTTCAGCTTTCCTGGCAACGCTGCCCGCAGTCTGAATCTGCCCCTTTAACAGGAGCAGCAGGCTGCCTCGTTCTGCGGCGGTTTACTTGTTCTGGCATGGGCAGGCTGAGCCCGCTTTGCCGTGCTTTTCCCTGCCTTGTCCGGCGTGGCAGCGTTTTTCGTGTTCGCAGTGCTTTGCGCTTCGGAGAGTGTGCCGATAACGCGTTTAGCGCGCGGATTTAAAAACCCTCGTGCAAAACGTGACCCGTGTAAAAAACCAGACCCTGCGCGGCTGGTATCAAAGGGGCTTTTCATTGCGGCCTCCTTATTTTTTTCATTTTCCTGTTTATTATATATGGGGAGTCCATGCCCGGAATGAAAGGGCACGGGTCAGGAAAAATCGTTACATGCTGCGTAAAGGTGAGGGCAGGGGCTCTACATTGTCTCAGGAGCGCTCCTTCGATACTCTGTGCGCCAGATCTGCCGCTTATCTGGCAGAAGAAAGGAAACAAAAATGCGTCGATTAATGACACTGGGCCTTCTTGCCGCCCTCGCTGGTACAACGGTTACGGCTGCTCAGGCTGAACCGGGTGGCTGCCTGAAATACGGGGCCGTTGGCGCTGTGGGTGGGCATGTCGCGCATCATGGTGTTCTGGGTGCCGTAGGCGGTTGCGTAACCGGCATGTACCGTCGCCATGTTTATCGTAAAGAAGCCAAGCAGAAGGCCGCTCTGTATGATCAGGAGCATCCGGGTGCAAAAGGCACGTATGCCCAGAAGGCCACGGCTTATGATGTGGAACACTCTACCCAACCCGGTAAACTGACCCCGGATGCCGCTACCCCGCAGGGTGGTGCACAGCCCGGCCAGATGCCGCAGGGACAGGTTCAGCCTCAGGGCGATACCCACCTCTAAAACCTTATACCTTCTTCCGCCTGCATTTCCCCGCAGGCGGAAGGCTTACGCACATGCCGGACCGTCGCGTTCTGTCCGGCATGTGCCTGAATTGCAAATTTCCCGGCGCAGGAAAGAAGACATGTTTTTCTGGCTTAAAGCCCTGTTGTCCGGCCTGACCATTGCACTGGTGTCCACCATTGCCCGCCGATACCCCGGCGTAGGCGCTCTGGTGGCGTCCCTTCCGCTTATTTCCGTTTTCGGGATGATCTGGCTCTGGCTGGAAACAAAAGATCCCACCCGCATGGAAGCCCATGTAGGGGCCACGTTCTGGTACGTGCTGCCATCCCTGCCAATGTTCCTGCTCATACCGTGGGCCATGCGCCACGGTATGCCGTTCTGGCTGGCTCTGGGTGCTGGGTGCGGCGTGACCATCCTGCTCTACCTGGGCATGGTCTGGCTCGCCCCTAAAATTGGCGTGCAGATGTAACCATCACCTGGTCATGAATACTACATCTCTAACAGCCACGTTCGGTGCGGCAATGCGTCAGTGTGGCATGTGGGGGAGCAATACCGCTTTATGCCGTCGATTTTAGAAATCTTATTTTTAGAATATCTTTTTTAAAAGAGAAAATGTGCCGTGCGCACCTGTTCTCTCTGTCTGATCATTTTTAAGTTCATACCCTCTCATAATCACTGCTCTTTTGGGGCAGAGGTTGTGTCTTTTTATTTGTATTCGGCCAGATTTTTCTATTGTTTTGATGGGTTATTTTAGCCGCAAGAAAAAGGGGGGATTCTCCTTTCAGGGAAGATGCACAGTAGAAAATACTGTAAAAAAATAAGCTTAATTCAGTAATGAAACAAATTCTAAAAATTATAAAAATACTTTGTATAATAAGTATTTATTGGATGAGTGTGTTTTCAGGAGAAGTCTCGAGTTTTTGTGCATGAGACTGGATTTTATAAAACCCGAAGGGGTGGGCTTGCGGCCCGACTTTCTCAATTTCAATAGGCAAAAAATTCCAAACGTATAATTGTTTTTATTGACTTAACTTTTTTTAAAGAATAGTTTTCGAATCGAGGCTGGTATACAAGGAAAGAATCTTCCCTGTAAAAATAAGAATCGGATGAAAAAATGTCAGGTGAATCAAGCACGACATGGACAGGCGCTGTCTCTGATAACTGGGATGATTCCAAAAATTGGACTAATGGTGTTCCAACATCAAGTAGTGATGTTATAATTAATAATATGGATGGCGTTGTTACTATAAATTTGACTACATCTGCTTTTTTGACGGTTAATTCTATATCTACCTCTGTTGGGGCTTATTATGGTGTTACCATCAACGGAAATAGCGGCAGCTCTGGCGCGACATATCTGACCGTCGGGACGTTAGATGTCCCAGATGGCAGTACTTTCCATCTTGCTGGAGGCCTTATCTCGAATATATCGCATATTACAGGGGGAGGCTCCATTCAGGTTGAAGGGAGTTCTACACTATCATCTGTGCAGGACTTCTCTGCAAATCTGTCCTTTTCCGATGTCGGTAATGGTGCACAGCATAATTACGTCAGCCTATTTTCCGATGCCATGCCGGAAAGTGTGAGCGGTCTGTCTCCCAACGATACGATCAATTTTAATAGTGAAGAAGCCGATACATCAGGTATTCATCCCACCTGGGTAGAAAATAGCGATGGATCGTCTTATAATCTTGTTGATCACAACGGGACCACAATTTTAAAAGATGTCACGTTTGCTCCGGGCTATACAACGGCAGATATGACCTGGGATTCTTCAGGCGGGACGCTGAATTGCTTCCTGGCTGGCTCCATGATCAGCACGCCTGAAGGTGTGCGGGCAGTTGAAGACATTCGTATTGGTGATGACGTCACAGTTTTTGACTGGCGCAAAAATATTCAGATAAATAAGAAGGTTATCTGGGTTGGTAGCAAAACTGCGCATACCCGTGCAGATCTGCCCGAAGCCGATGCAGGTTACCCTGTGCGCATTCTTAAAGATGCACTGGCTGACGGTGTGCCGTATAAAGACATGCTGATTACACCAGAACATTGCCTGTTTTTTGAAGGTAAATTTATACCAGCGCGTATGCTCGTTAACGGTGCGACCATTTTTTACGATACGTCCATTACGACCTATGAGTATTACCATGTGGAAACGGAAGAGCATTCCGTCATCCGGGCTGATGGAGTTCTGACGGAAAGCTATCTGGATACCGGTAGCCGCCGGTCTTTCCAGCAGAAAGGCAATCTTGTCACGCTGGGCTTCAATCCGGCCAAATCCTGGGCAGAGGACGCAGCCGCGCCTCTGGAAGTAAGCCGGAGCGTTGTTGAACCGTTATTCCGTGCATTGGAACTGCGCACAGCCAGCGTAGCTGGTCATCGGCAGACTTCAGTTCAAAATGCTGAATTGACCCAGCAGCCAGATCTGCACCTTGTGACCAACACAGGGGCTACAGTCCTTCCAATCAAGCATGTGGGGAAAAAATACAGCTTTATGCTGCCGCCCCACACAGAGTCTGTTCGGATTATGTCTCGTGCAGGTCGCCCGGCAGATGTCATTGGCCCGTTTGTTGATGATCGTCGTTCTCTGGGGGTCGCGGTTGGCGCTGTGTGTTGTATATCAGCGCAGTATCAGGAAAACATTATGGACCATCTTCAGGGCACCAAGCCTGAGGGCTGGTATAGCGTGGAATCTGGTCAGTATGCCTGGACAAACGGCAACGCCGTTCTTCCGCTGCCTGCGCAGTCCAGCAGCGCTATTAACCTGCTGTCTATCGAAATCTGTGCTGCGGGTCCTTACCTGCTGGCAGATGATGCCGCAGCAGGCACAATGGCTCTCTCTGCCTGATCACGTTTAAGGTTAAGCAGCTATCGCAGGCTCTGCTCTTTGGGGCAGGGCCTGTTTTGCGTTTTATTCCCCCTTAACCAGCCAGGCCCGTGCCTCTCCGTTCGGATAGTCTTTGGTATGCAGGTTCAGGTAAACGCGTCCGGCCAGCAGGTCCTGCTCCTGTTCGGCACTCAGCATAACGCCGCCGCTCAGTGGGCTTTTATACGGACCTCTTACTGTGGCCATTGGCGGGCCGTCTTTGCCGGGCAGGGCGGGGCCATGCAGATGCGCTATTGTGATCGGGCCGCTCAGGCCGCTCCATGTCACGGTATAACGCAGCACATGCGCGCCGGAATAATACAGCGCCACCACGCGCCCCTGCACTCCGGCCGGGGCGTTATGTTCCGCCGCAAAAGTGCCGGAAAACATCATACTGCGCTGGGCGCAGGCGGGCTCCGCCACTGCGCCCAACAGGCCCACAGCCAGTAAAGCGCCGAAAACTGATTTGCCGGGCAGAGTCATTGCAGCGTTTCCCTCATCACGTAAAAAGCAAGTTTGCACCCAAAAAAGCCGGATGCCATCTTATTCTTTAAACGCGGGGCTCAGAGGGCCGTTGCCTGTGCTTGCAAAACGTGAACGCTTACTCAAAATCCCGTAGCACACCCTCATTATCCAGCGGGCGATCCGGGGTGCGGCTGAAATGCACACGCGGCTGTGTGCCATCAGCCTTCATCTTCTGGCGCAGCGTTGTCAGCCAGCGTTCCGTTGCGGTGTCCCGCAGCGTGGAGGAGGGGGAAGTTTCTGGTCCAGGCCGGGAAAAATGAGGCATCATCTTGCTCACAGGGCGGGAGAATAATAGAGCTTTTGTCTACACCCCAAAATGCGTGTTTGGGTGTGACGTTTTTTTGAAATAGCGCGGTTGGTCAGGCAAAGCCGCCATGTTGTTTTTTCATGCGCACGGGGCATGGCGGCTTTTTTGCCCGGTTCGTCCCTTGACCCGCCCGGACCACTTCCCCTACGCCTGCCGGTGTCGAAGGTCTCGCGCAAGCGAGTGAAAAGGGAACGCTGAAGGATCTGGCTGGGCGTACACGTCCGGGGTTCAGGCAGCGGCTGCCCCCGCAACTGTAAACGGTGTGCTGATGCATGACGCCACTGGCCGGGTAACTGGCTGGGAAGGCGCATCAGAGTTCCCCCGTGAGCCAGGAGACCTGCCTTCGTCGCTCAGTCATGATAGCCGGACGGGGTGCGCCGGATATCGGGGAACAGTTATGGTTCGTGGTGTGTCTTCGCGTCTTATCAGGCGCGGGCGCTTTCCGTTTTCTGTTGTGCTGTTCAGTGCAACACTCCTGACATCAACCGGCGTTCAGGCCGCATCTCCGGCAAATCCGGGCGGGCTGACACCAGCACTCCCCATGCCTTCCACACCGGCCAGCCCGCCAACCTCCACCACAGGGCATCCTCGGCAGAAGCTCATCGGTCACACCACAACCGAGGCCCACGGGGAAGAGCATCTTCAGGTTATCGCCTCACATACAGACCCCATTGGTCGGGCTCTCACGGCCAGTCAGGGCAGCATTACCGCTAAAGAACTCCGCCTGCGCCCGGTTTACCGGGTGGGGCAGTTACTGGAATCTGTGCCCGGTCTGGTTGTCACGGCGCATTCGGGTGAGGGCAAGGCCAACCAGTATCTGCTACGCGGCTTTAATCTGGATCACGGCACAGACCTTGCCAGTTTTGTGGATGATATTCCGGTCAATGAACCCACCCACGCCCACGGGCAGGGCTATACGGATGTCAATTTCCTCATGCCCGAACTCGCGCAGGGGATCGACTACACAAAGGGCCCATTTTACGCAGATGTCGGGGATTTTGGCGTCGTTGGGTCAGACCATATTCGCCTGACGGATGACCTGCGCGGGCAGGCAACCGGCAGTCTCGGCACGCTGGGGGATGAACATGCGTTTATTGGCGATACAGCCCACTTTAAAAATGGTGATAAACTGCTTGGGGCTTTCTCAATAGATCATCTGAATGGCCCCTGGGCGCACCCGGACAATTTTAGAGGTATCAAGTCCGCAACGCGGTACACGCACAGCACAGAGCATTCCAAATTCAACCTGACCGGCATGTATTACCGGGGGATGTGGAACAACACGACTGACCAGCCCCTTGAGGCCTACCAGAAAGGCCTTATCAGCCGATATGGCTCACTGGACCCGAGTGATGGGGGCTATTCCGAACGCTTCAGTGTCTCGGCGCATCATGTTCTGCATCATGACACATGGCAGCTTAAAAGCTCGCTCTATGTTGTGCACAGCCGCCTGACGTTATGGAATGATTTCAGTCATTATCTGAATGATCCGATTAATGGGGATCAGGAACAGCAGGATGAAACCCGCACAACGTTTGGCGGCACATCCGCTTATCAGCGGCATGACACACTCCTGCACCGCACGACAGAGACAACGCTGGGCGTGCAGGGCCGCTGGGACAGCATTTATATTGACCGCCGCCATACCCGCCAGCGGCAGGTTCTGCCCAACTGCCCGGATAGTGCCGTGCCTGTGGGCCAGTATGTGTGCAATGCGGACGCTGTTTCACAGGGCAATGTCGGCCTGTTCGGGCAGAACGTGACACACTGGATGCCGTGGCTCCGCACGGTTGTCGGCCTGCGTGGTGATTATTACGGCGGTGCGGATCACAGTCTGGTGTCTGGCTACCGGGGGAAGGTGCATCAATGGCTGTTCCAGCCCAAAGGCAGCCTGATTGTTGGCCCGTGGTATAAAACGGAATTTTATATTAGTGCAGGGCAGGGCTACCATTCTAACGATATCCGGGCCGTATTGGGCACCGTCCCCACGGATGGTATTGCCAACGGGGCCATTCCCACTCCGTTCATGACGCGTGCAACCAGTGAAGAAATTGGTATCCGCTCAAACATCATTCCAAAACTCAATTTACAGGCAGCTTTTTTCCGCATCGACTTCAGTTCCGAACTGACTTACGACGCTGATGAAGGCGTGAATGACGCCGGTGCCCCCAGCCGCAGGCAGGGGTTTGAACTCTCCGGCCAGTATCACCCGCTGTCCTGGCTGGAACTCAATGCCGATATTGCCTCCACCCATGCCCGCTATTTCACGGGTAATCCGGGCGTGTATGGCCTGCCGGGCCTGTATGTGGCCAATGCACCTAACTTTATCGGCTCCTTCGGGCTGCTGGCCGACCACCCCAGCGGCTTTTTTGGCGGGGTGCAGTTCCGGTGGCTGGGGTCTTATCCGCTGATTGAAGATAACTCCATGCGTTCACACGGCTACAAGGAAGTGAACATGGACGTTGGCTATCACATCACAAAATATCTTCAGGTGCAGGCCAGTATTTACAATCTGACCAACACCCACGCGTCTGCCTCCCAATATGCGTATGATTACCGGCTCACCCCCACATCCCCCGTAGCAACCGGCTCCACCTACCATCCGCTGGAACCCCGTTCCGCCCGCTTCTCCGTTACAGCGAATTTCTGAAAAGCAGTCTTCGCCCGCCATAGCAGTCATGGTCATTTTCTGGACTCACGAATTTACACAGCATAAAATCACAGCAACTCTTGCTGAAGCTGAGGTGACCATGACTGCAAAGGAACACAGATATACCGTCACAGTGCTCTGGACCGGCAATACAGGGCAGGGCACCCGCAGCTATCGGTCGTATGAGCGCGCATATGATCTGTGCGCACCGGGCAAACCGACCATTGCAGGGTCATCAGACCCAGCCTTCCGGGGGGACAGCAGCCGCTGGAACCCGGAGGATCTGCTCGTCGGCTCCTTATCAGCCTGTCACAAGCTCTGGTTTCTCGGCCTGTGTGCGCAGGCCGGGGTTGTGGTCACGGCTTATGAGGATCACGCCGAAGGGGTCATGCTTGAAGAGGCGAGTGGCGCGGGCCAGTTCACGTCCGTGACACTGAAACCCGTCGTGACAATTTCAGCAGAGTCTGATGAAACCACGGCAATGGCGCTGCACCATCAGGCCCATGAACTATGCTTTATCGCCCGCTCAATGAACTTTCCCGTTACGGCAGAACCGATCATCAAACGAGAGCCTTCTCCCGCATCATAAATCACCAGGGCACGCCTTTTCCGCCGTGTGTTACAGCTAATTTCTAAGCGCGAGATGTGCTACAATATTGAGATGTAGGGCTGTGAGCGTTGACGCGATGCAGCCTCGCTCGTAAAAGTCCCCGTCCCAAACCAGCGAAGCCCTACCAGGCGCAGCCTTATTGAGCGCCGGAGGCGCTGCCTGACCATGTCCACATCCATCACTTTTGCCGATCTCCCTCTGGCGCAGCCCCTGCTCACCGCACTGGCTGAGGCAGGCTACACCACCCCCACCCCCATTCAGGCCCAGTCCATCCCGCTGCTGCTTGAAGGGCGGGACCTGCTGGGCATGGCCCAGACCGGCACAGGTAAAACGGCCTCCTTCGTGCTGCCGCTGCTGCATCGCCTTGCTCAGAACCCGCGTCCGGCCCCTAAAAATGGCGCCCGCGTTCTGGTTCTGGCGCCCACGCGTGAACTGGTGTCTCAGATCGCTGATGGCTTTGAAAGCTTCGGGCGTCATCTGCCGTTCACCGTCACCACCATTTTTGGTGGCGTTAGCCAGATGCATCAGGTCAATGCGCTTAAAAATGGTGTGGACATCATTGTCGCAGCGCCGGGACGCCTGCTGGACCTGATCACGCAGGGCCTGTGTGACTTGTCTCAGCTTGAAGCTCTGGTGCTGGATGAAGCCGACCAGATGCTCGATATGGGCTTCGCAAAGCCGATCGAGCGTATTGTCGCCACCCTGCCCACGGACCGGCATACCCTGCTGCTTTCAGCAACCATGCCCAAATCCATTGCCACGCTGGCTGAAAGCCTCCTGCGTGACCCGGCAAAGGTAGAAATTGCTCCGCCTTCCACCACGGTTGACCGGATTGAGCAGTCCGTCATGTTCATGGATGCCGCGCACAAGAAAGAAGCCCTGCTCGAGCTGCTGCGCACGCCGGGCATGGGGCAGGCTGTGGTCTTCACGTTGCAGAAGAACATTGCCAACGAAGTCTGTGCCTTTATCACCGAGGCCGGGATCACGGCAGAAGCCCTGCATGGCAACAAGTCACAGGGCCAGCGTGAGCGTTCGCTGGAAGCCTTCCGTGCTGGCACGGCACAGGTTCTGGTCGCAACAGATATTGCCGCGCGTGGCATTGACGTTGATACCGTCACGCATGTTTTCAACCATGACCTGCCAAGCCTGCCGGAAAGCTATGTGCACCGCATTGGTCGCACTGGCCGTGCAGGGCGCAGCGGCTTTGCCATTACGCTGTGTGATGCTGAGCAGCGCGCGTGGCTGCATGATGTGGAGCGGGAAATTGGCCGCGCCCTGATCGTTCATGAGGATCACCCGTGGCATTCGGAAGAAGCGCGCCACTCAACAAAGCGTGCTCCTGTTCTGGGCGGAGGCCCGGTCAAGCAGATCAAACCGCAGAAAACGCGTGAGCGTAAAATCTGGACCGAAGAAGAAAAACTCGCCGCGCGTGAAGCCGCTAAAGCTGCACGCGGGGAAGGCTGATCAGGCTGAGAGAAGGGGCCAGAAAAGCCCCTTCGTTTTGCTCAAAAAACCTGCCGTAACTGCACAGTCTTTTTATCATCCGTTTCCAGCACAAGAGCGGCCCCATCGGTCCGCCAGTGTGTGACGGCACGGGTGAGAGTGAAAAACTGATGGGCCAGCGCATCACGCTGACCGGGGCAGGCCATCATGGTGCTTAACCCACCCTGCGGTGCGGTTTTTACACGCCCATTCTTACCAAATTCCATCCCGCCCACATAACGGTTGCATCCGTCTGAACCGGAAACTTTGCCGCTGTCATTGATGTCAAGCGTCGGAGGCATGTCTGAAGCACTGGCATTCAGCCCCGGTTCATCCGTTGTGCGGTTAGTGTCGGAAGGGGCTTTGTTGCCATCGGCCAGCCTGTGCCCGTCCAGTGCAGTAACCACCCAGCGCGTGCCGTTCAGGCTGGTCGGGGCCAGCGGGCCGCCGCCACATCCGTTCAGGGTGCGGCCCTGCGTTACAATACGTACGGTTTCTGCATAGGTCTGGCCGCTCATGCTGTCAGAACAGGCTTTGGCGGTAATTTCCACCTGCACGTCCTTCGTCTCATACGTGCGCGTCCGGCCATCTGCATGGGCATGCAGAACGGTTCCTGCCATACGCGGGCCGTCCGGCGTTTCCAGCGTCAGCATATTCTGCGCCAGCGTCATGTTCCATGAAGGCTCATTGCCAGAGGCCTGATAGATGCTGTCAGGCTTGCCAGAGGTTGCAACCGGCTGTGTTGCGGTCTGCCCGGTGCATCCTGCCAGCACCCCCGCCAGCCCCAGTGCCAGAACGCCTCCTGCTGCGCCCCGGCGCATGCCAGCCCGTCCGGTCTGCTTAGTCTGTGCCTGCCGTGCACCGGCCTGTATGTTTGCCTCTGTCCCGATGGTCTGCATCTGGTCTTTCGTCCTTCTCTGGTCAGCCTGTGTCCCCACATTTAAGGGGAACAGATCTGTCTTGTGCCTCATCTTAGGGCCATTCTGCTGCACAGGGCCAGCCACGCTCCAACGTCTTTCCCGCCACACCGTTGCAGGATGCTCCTCAGCCAGTCACTTTGCCCTTTGCCCGTCCTTCCCGTGACGTCCCGGCATCCGGCGTGTATGCTTGCGCTTTCCACTCGCAGGCAAACCACAGGGGAGGGCCGATATGCCCGAAAACAGCATCGGCCAGAAAATTGCTATCGGTGTGCTCAGCCTGGTGCTGGCGCTGGGGACGCTGGCCCTGTGTGTTTTTCTGGGTGGGCAGGCTACGTATGTCCTGCTGCATTCTTCAACATGGAGCCGGTTCGCCCCCTATAGCTGGCTGGTGGTTGTGCCAGTGGGTGTGGTGCTTTATTTCAGGCTGCGTTCGCGCACCCGGCAGACGGATGACATTTAGCTAAACCAGAAAGACCACCATGATTATTCAGGGCTATAATTTTTTCTGCGATATGCCCGATGACATGCGCTACCTGCGCAACAGCACCCCGGATGAAAACTTTATTGAAGAAAACATGGTTTTCATTCTGCCGGACAGGTTGAGGAAGTTCAGAAAAAACCTATGGCACGTACGCAAAAATTCTGCGGCTACTCATATTTATATTCCCCTGTTCCGCGTGAAAACCATTCTGGAACAGGACCCAACCCCGCCGGGGTATGAAGGCCCGTTTGATGTTTTCCCGTTCTATGCCCACACATCCAAACGCCGCAGCCGCGCGCTGGATTATTACCTGCTGTTTGTTTTCAGGCATAAGGAGACATACGTGCAGTGCAAATCTCTTCTCAAACCGAACACTGCACGTCAGGCGTCATAAAAAAACGCGGGGCTGAAAAACCCCGCGTTCCTGACATTGTTAAATCAACCGGTTAGAAGTTCGCATCAATGCGTCCGTAGTAGTAGCCCCCGGTGATCGGGATTTGCAGGGAATACTGGTCATAAATCTGTGCCCCGCGAGAGTTGTTAATCTGCGGCACACGGCGCGGCCGCACGTTCAGCAGATTGTTGACCCCAACCGCCATATGCCAGCTTCGGTTGAAGCGGTAGCCAATTTCAATATCTGTTAGCCAGCGCGGTGAGTTTTTAAACTGCGCAAAGCAGGTGTTGGAGTAGGCCAGCTTGCCTCCACCGGCGCAGGGCAGCGTTTTGTCCGTCCAGTCATAATAGGTCAGCATGTCAGTCGTCTGGCCATATCGGGTCTGGCGGACGTTAAAGTCCCAGTTCCGGTAAGAATAAAAGGCGTTCAGGATAATTTTGCTACGCGGATAGGCGGTGGTGATGTAGCCAATGTTCTGCGCATTCAGCAACTGGTTGCCCTTGTTGTCGGTGCCGTTATGGTGCAGGCGTGTGCGGTTCAGGTCCAGCGCCATGCTCAGCGCAAGGCTTCCGGCGTTTTCAAAGTGGAACGTATAGTCAGCTTTAATGTCCAGACCCTGTGTGCGGGTGCTGGCGCCATTCGTCATGTAATAGGCGGAAACGTTATCCGGCGTAATGCTGTTCAGCGGCAGGGAATATCCCATCGCCTCAATAGCGTTAATGGCCGCATCCCCTTTGACTGTGCCACCGCCCACAATACGGTCCCGCAGGTTGATCTGATACACGTCGGCTTCAACATGGAAGCCATGCACAGGTTCAATCACAATCCCGCCGCTCTCGCTTACAGAGCGCTCAGGCTTCAGCTTGCTTGCACCCAGAAGCTGTGCGGCAGATGAGCTGACAGGCAGCAGGCCGGACGCCCCGGTCGGGTCCACGTTCATGGCGCTGTAATGCTGTTCCGCCAGCGTGGGTGCCCGGAAACCGGTGCTGATGGTGCCACGCACGGAAATAAAGCGGTTGATATCGTAGCGAGACGATACCTTGCCATTTTCCGTATTGCCTACGTCCGTATAGTGCTCAAACCGGCCTGCAAAATCCAGATCCCAGTGCTTCAGCGGGTGGAAATCTCCATCCACATAAGCTGCCCAGATATCACGGCTCCAGTTGCCTGCACTGTTGGGGCCAAGGCCAGCATAACCCTGCGTGCCACCCAGCTCATAGGATGGCGGGGTGCCTGCCTTGATCTGATACGTTTCCAGACGATGCTCCCCGCCAAAAGCCAGCGTCATGGGCACCACATGGCCAATGTTGAAGTTGCGACGGAAGTCCAGATTATTGGTCCATTGCGCCATACGATACGTTTCCGCCCGCGTGGTGCTGGGGGACCAGCCGCAACCATCTGTGGAATAATAGGACGAGGACGGATCGGACGAGCATGTGCTGGCCAGCATTCCGGTATTGGCAGTGTTCTTGTTGCCAATCTTGTTGCCGTCCGCGCCGTATGTCGTGCTCAGGTCCCAGTCAAAACCGAAGAAATTGTCACCTTTCAGGCCCAGTGTGGCGGCGTAATCGTTTTCTTCAGATGTTTCCAGCGGTGAGAATCCGGACGGATACATGGTCGGCGCAATGTTAGGGGTACGATAGTTTTCATACGCTTCCCCATGCCGGTGCATGTAGGTAATCAACCCGTAAAAGTTGATGCCGTCTGTGATCTTTTTTCCAAAATCAATCGCAAGGCTTTCACGCGTTTCTTCAGGCGTGCTCATAATCTTGTTGGAATCTGTCGGCACGTTCATCGCACCGGGCACAACACCATTATAATAACCCGTTGTAGTGGAATTGGCGGGCCAGCTCCCTGTCAGACGATGATCATGCGCGCCCACAACCATATGGTCGGTATGGTACATCTGCCCACTGATATGCATATAGCCGTCCTGGCCCAGCTTCAGCCCACCATCGGCGTTCAGCTGATACTGCCAGCCATCGCCATTATAGGCATTGGCCCCGGTCTGCCCGGACATATGCACCCCGTGGTCCTGCTTTTTGGTGATGATATTGACCACCCCGGCAATAGCATCAGAGCCATACATGGCTGCTGCGCCATCTTCCAAAACTTCAATATGGTCAATGGCACTTGAAGGAATGGTGTTCAGATCCGCCCCGGTGGAGCCAAACTGCGGCCCGGCATCGGCTGTAATATTGGCCGTGTTATGGCGGCGTTTTCCATCCACCAGCACCAGCACTTCGTTCGGGCCAAGCCCACGCATCTGAATGGAGGAGGTGAGGGCGGCAGAATCCGCGCCCATGGCCTGCACGTTGATGGAGGCATAGGTGCGTGTCAGCGCATCAGCCACGTTCATCATGCCGGAGCGCCGCAGTGTTGCAGCAGAAACGACTGTAACGGGCGATGTGCTTTGCCGCGCCTTGCGGTTTGTGGAATGGGTGCCGGTAGTTACGTTAATGGTTTCAGCATCTCCGGCATAAACCGGTCCTGTTTTACGTGCGGCTTTATGAACAACCGGAGCGGCTGAAGCCGCAGTAACAGGCTTCGCCCCTGTAGCTGCATGGGCCGTATTGGAGTGAGAAGCCACATGGTGGCGTGCTGCTACGGTTTTGCCGGTTGCAGGCGCGGGTGTGGCTGCCTCTGCTGCAATACAGGGCGCAACGGTGCAGACTGTTGTGACAAGGAGGGAGAAACGACGCTTAAGTCTCATGGTGTTACCCGTGCTTCCAACATCACGTTGATCCGTCAATTCGGACTGTTGTTCACTCAGAGTGCCTTAATGACGTTACAAAACCATTACAAAAATGAACCCGAAACAAAGTGTCTCTTCTCTTGTTGCAAGAAAGCAACAGATTCAGTGGGGCCTCCTTAATACCAGAAGGATCGTATTTTTTATTTTACATCTCACCGCGCTGCCGATTTTATCCAGTACAGATTATTCTCATTTTTGATCTAAGCAGGGGAATGGAACCCTTCCAGTTTCGCTCTGTGCGCGCACATGCCCGTTCACTGCATGACGCGTGTCTGTTTGCGGGCGTTAATCTTGCCTGATGGGTTGCCCGCTTAACAACGCAAGCCGCATGCTGAAATAATTATATTTTTTCTAAAAAATATAATTTTATTCAAATATTTTTATGAATTATAGGCGCGATCCATAACGCTCTGAACATCATCCTGTTCCACTTCCTGCGCCAAAGCCTCAAGCATGCCAGAACACTCGAGAACCGCCAGCGGGGCGGCTTTAAAATACAGCGTATCGAGTAGCGGCGCGACCTTGCTGGCGGTCTGACGCAGGCATGCTGAAAGGTGCTTTAACGTGGCACAATCCAGTTCTGCCTGGTGTTGTAAGAAGGCCGCACTTCCCGGCAACGGTGGCCACGCAGAGCTATCAGGATGACGATTTTCGTGGAGAGCCACAGGGCGGGGCGGCACCATCATCAGCACTCACTTGCATTGGTCGGGAAGGATCTCCTGTGTAAACCTGACTAGTGCGGCACGCTCTGAAAATAGTTTTCCATAACGGGAAAAGCTGGCATTCCTCTTTTATCATGAAGGAGGACGCGATTATGACGTGGCATATCTGGTGGGTTTTCTGCGGTCTGGTCTTTTTTCTGTGCGCCATTCCCGGCCCTAATATGCTGCATGTGCTTAACCGGAGTGCGCATGTTGGTATTAAACGCTGCCTGGTGACAATGGCTGGCTGCCTATGTGCTCTTGTAACGGCTCTTGTTCTCTCGGTGGCAGGGTTGGGTGCGGCCCTTACGGCGTCGCCCGCATTGTTTGGTGTGTTACGCGTAGGGGGTGCGGCTTACCTCATCTGGCTGGGTATCAAGGCATGGCGCAGCAGCCCTGAAGCTGACACGCCTCCGCAGGCAGATGCCAGTGCAGTCTCTGCTCGCACACTGGTTACCGAGTTGGAAGCCCCTGTTATTCCTGCAACAGTTTTATGGCGAGATGGCTTTCTGGTGGGCATCAGTAATCCCAAATTGTTATTATTTGCAGTGGCATTTTTTCCGCAGTTCATTAATCCCCAGGCGCCTCATATGCCGCAATTTACCATTCTGGTCGGCACGTTTGTTCTGTTGGAATTGTTTTGGTATGGGATTTACGCCACAGGTGGACAGGGTCTTTCGTTACTGCTGACGCGCCCAGTTGTGCGCAAAGCGTTTGACCGGATTACAGGCACCATTTTTATTGGTTTTGGGGCCATCCTGCTCCGTGGGAGGATCTAATCATTCCCACTGTGATTCACACAGAGTAGATCGAGCTCAGTTTTTAAAGAATATCATTGGAAGCATTTAAAAATTCATAATTTTTCAGGTTTCATGCGTCTGAGTGCATAGAACCGCAAACAAAAAAACCGGAAGAAGGAGCAAACCTCCTCTTCCGGTTTTTCTTTGAATGGGCTGACTGATCAGCCGTTTACGCAGGCCGAACGGGCAGAATTGTCTGTAACCAGGTAAGGTCCGGCAGAAAGAATGCTCAGTGTCAGCAGCCTCATGGCATATGGGAGAGTGGCCGGTACGGGCAGCAAGGCATAGCCATTTGTCCAGCGCACGCCATTCCGTTCCGTTTCGTGCCAGCCGGACAGGGGGGTGTTCTGCTCTTGAGGTATGATAGAGCGGGGGGCAAGGTTCCCTTCGTTCAGCACCATGTTGCCCACAAGAACGCCCAGCATCCGTCGGTCATCCACAAATGGACCAATCACATCACACGGGCGGCTGGCGCGGGATACAAGCCGCACCTGCGTCACACCTGCAGGAAGCATGAAGGAAACTACGCCGTTCTTGTCACGGATTTTGCGGATGAGCTTTCCACAGTCCGTTTCCATATGCAGTTCAGCGTCATGTGTAACCTGCACTTCAGGCTGCGCGCCTGAAGCAGGACGTGCAGTCCATACGCCAGACTGTTGAGCCCGTGCCGCAAGGGCCATAAACACCGGCTCCACTTCGTCCCGCGCAACAGAAAGTGGCGCGGCAGCATGATCGGTCCAGCTGCGGGGCTTGCCGCCCAGTTTCACCACGTTATCAGCCTGCGCAAAGCTGCGGCGGTTGCCGGTGTCCAGATAGCTTTCTGTCAGCATGCCATCAGCCATAATCACAGCATGGCGCGCAGTTTCCACATGGTAGTAGGTATACTGCGTCAGGCTACGATCATAAAAAATGCTGCTGCCATTAACCAGCATCCGCACCGGCACAAAACGCCCGTTCAGAAACAGGCAATGTTCCGGCGTAATCAGCATGTCCTTGTAAGGCACACCATCCGCAATCGCTCCGGCACGGATACGCACCGGATACCCGGCTTCATCATCCGTCAGATACGGGCGCACCGTCATGGTCTGATGTCCAGCCCAGATCACGGGCAGAGCCTCTTTCACACCATTTGTGATGGTGTAAACCAGATCACCCACTTGCACGTCTTCAACCGGCACATCACCCGTTGCGGTGCGGATCATGGAGCCAGCAAGGAAGCATGTGACAGTCCCGGTCTGCGCGCTGCTGTTATAAACAAACCCGGCGTCCTGATAATAGGTGCGGCCTTTATACGCACCGTCTCCATTAGACCCGGTGATGGTGCCTTGCGAGGTTGGGGCCGGGCTCAAGTCCAGCGGAGAGTAATAAACAGTCTGCCCGTTCTGGGTGATGACGTTCCCATTTGCGTCACGCTTGGGAGCGAAGGAGACACTGGTGAGAATGGCTTTCTGTGCCCAGTTACTGCTGTCAATTGGTACCAGTGCGTACGTATTGCTGGTCCCTTGCTGAATCCACCGGACGTGGGGATATTGTGTGCCATTCACCACCACACTGTCACCGGGCGTGAAGTTCTGGATGTTTGTCGCAGAAAGGGCAGAATGGGCCAGAATCAGTGTGTTGTGTGTGTTGTTGGGGGCGTCACCAAACGTGACCCCGCCTGACACGTTACCGTTCAGGGTTACGCTTGCCCCGCCGTTGATGAGCAATGCGCCGTCAAAGGATACAGAAGAGGTTGCAACAAGCGCTGTACTGGCTCCGCCTACAGCAAGTGTGGCAGAAGCCGGGACAGTCAGCCCGTTAGTATTTACGGTACCGTTGCTCAGCGTCACCGTCACGTTGCTGGAGAGAGTGAAGTTGCTCACTTTGCTCCAGTTCTGACCGCCCAGATTGATGCTGGCATTAGAAGGAAAGGCCACCGGCGCGTATAAATTGCTGCTGCCTGGCGGCACAGCGACCTGCTTATTGTCCACCCATGTTAGCGGGTAGGCCGTGGGGTTTCCGTTCGCGTCATAATACGTCCAGTTCTTGGTATCGCTCCAGTTCGTTCCGTCACCGGCACCGGTCCAGACGTAAGTTGCGGGATATGTTGTGCTCATCGGCAAAGTCTTTTCTTGTTAAGTTTTTTGTAAAGTTTATTCTTTCGCAATCCATATCAATCGCTTTGACTTATTCAAATTAGAGTTTGTTAAGAATATGGCGCAAATATGCAGGTAACAATCTATATACAGTGGAATATAATCGAAGTATTTCGTCTATCTATAGGATATAGTTCATAAATTTTTCGTACAGTCAGGAAAAAATACGTGTGAAATTGTCATAAAATATCATTATTAAGTATTTTTTATTAGTATGCTAAATAATATCAAACTTATTAATGGGGGTATGGGGTATCCCAAACATGCAGATGCCCATGTCTGCCCAATGCCCAGGCAAGAACGGAGAGCACAACGCACGCTGAAGAATGGTATTGGATATAAAATATTACAGTTGGGGCTGCTTACAGCCTGCGCGCAAACCACACCACGCGGCCAATAATCTGCACCTGATCCGCCGGCACATCATACGGTGAAAAGCGTGGGTTTTCGGACTTGATGCGTACCATCGGTTCCGTGGTCTCATGGGCACGCTCGGCCCATTTGCACACCACACCATCTCCATCAAACAGCACAAAAATGCCGGGTTCGATAATGGAAACCTTGCGGGTATCCACCAGCACCATGTCCCCATTCTGGAGCATTGGCTCCATGGACTGGCCTTCTACCTCAATCACCCGCAGGTCGGACGGGGAGGCCCGCAGCGCACCGCGCACAAAGTCTTCCTCAAAAAATTTAGGCCGCCCCAGCAGGCGATCTTCCACATAACCGCAGCCCCCCATTCCGGCCCGCAGCGAGATATAGGGCACCGCCACATAGCCCGGCGGGTTCAGGTGCAGGGTTATTTCTGGCTGGTCCGGCGGCGTAATATAGGCAGCTCTCGGCTCCCGTGCCACGGCTTGTCCCCTGTTGGGGAACAGCAGATCCCGCGCTGTGCAGCCCAGAATTGAGGCCACGCGCTCCAGCTTTTCTCCGCCCGGATTGCGCGACTTTCCTTTCAGAATATCGCGCACATAGGTGTCACCCACCCCCGCACTGCGAGAGAGCGCTTTTTGCGTCAGCCCCAGCAGGGCCATGCGGCGTTCCAGTTCTACGGCAACAGATGAGCGATCCATGGGGGAAGTATCCCACGCCATCCCCTAAAGATCAAATGGGATATATCACCTCAATATCCCCTTGACCTGATGTGACTGGTCACCCTACCGTCCCCCTTAAGCCTCACCCTCTGCGCTGAGGTTCTGTTTGATCGCTCCATTTAAAGGAAGAGTGCCATGCCGGCCTCATACCCACCCCTTTCTTCAATTCTAGCGCCTGTTATGAGCTCTTTTTCTGCAGCCCCTGCGGCCAGCGCCTCCGGCACGCGCCATGCCTCTCATCGCACGGCCAGGCATACAGCCTCCCGCCCGGCGGCGCGTAGTCTGCCCACTCATCCCCCCATTGCTCCTCGCGCCCAGCAGGTCGCATCCCCTCAGGCTGCTTCACTGCGAAAATGTGATAAATCCCTTCCATCATCCCATCAGTGCCCGTCTCCCAAGGCCTCATCCGCATTAACCCCGGCACAGTGCTCAACTTCCCATCAGGCGACCGCTCATTCCACGCGTCTTTCCCCGGATGCCAGCACCCAGAGCACGGTGCCTGCAAACGCGACCCACCCCGACACAGCCCTCCACACTGCCGCTCGCCCTAAAACGGATGCGGCGTTGCTGGAGCAGATGGTCACGTTGCGTCGGGCCGGGAAATCTCTGCGTCAGATCGGGCGGCAGACGGGCCGCTGCATGGAAGGCGTGCGGC
>NZ_CALLXM010000077.1 GCF_937875265.1 uncultured Acetobacter sp.
GTGGTGGCGGTGGTGGCGGCAGAATTCTGGTCTTGATCGGCGGGTGCGAAACCGGAACGCTCGCTGACGTCCCCATGCCGTACATAAGTCCCATAACCGCCAAAAGATGCAGCAGAATCACAACCAGCAGAGCAACAACACCGACAACAGCTCCTGTTCCGATGACAAAGCGCATCGGACTCTGTTGCTGTTGCGCGTGGTCCTTCATATTTCTACATCCTCCTTCTTCCACGCCAGCCAAAGAAACACTGGCCAGCGCCATCACCTGATTTATGGCATCAAAAACTGATGGCCCTGCACCAACATTTCGTGCCTCAGCACTAGATAGACTGACAGAGCTGCATGGCTGCCATCTTCCTGTCCCTGATTGGGCAATTTGGAAGCAAATATGTCAAGAATGTTCTTGGTCGAAAATGAACACTGCCTTGTTAGGGAGCATAAGGCTCACAAAACAGGCACACCACCTAAATCGGCAGAAAAAAGCCACTTTCTGTGCGGATGCGGAAAAAACAGACGTCTCTCTGCCTGTTTTAAGCCCATTACTATTTAAAAAAAAATTCTTACTAACGCGCACAAAGCTGTCGCGGTTCCGCTCATTTGCGAAATATAAAAAACGGGTCTCAGAAAAACCCGTTTTTTACCCAGTCTAAAACGCGCAGTTTATTGCGCGTTAGCACTTGCTTCGGAACGGGTCGCACCAACCCGGGCAGCAAGAGCTGCTGCCATAAACGCATCCAGATCCCCATCCAGCACGGCGCCAGGGTTCCCTGTCTCCACGTTGGTACGCAGGTCCTTCACCATCTGATACGGTGCCAGAACGTAAGAGCGGATCTGATGCCCCCAGCCAATATCCGTCTTGGCAGCTTCCGTTGCTGCCGCCGCTGCTTCACGTTTTTGCAGCTCCGCTTCATACATACGCGCCCGCAGCATCTGCATGGCTGTTGCACGGTTACGGTGCTGAGAACGATCCGTCTGGCAGGCCACCACAATCCCTGTAGGAATATGGGTGATACGGATGGCCGAATCGGTTTTGTTGACGTGCTGACCACCAGCGCCGGACGCCCGGAAGGTATCAACCTTCAAATCAGAATCGTTAATTTCGATTTCGATCGAATCGTCAATCACCGGGTAGACCCAAACCGATGCAAAGGATGTCTGACGCCGTGCTGCGGCATCAAACGGGGAGATCCGCACCAGACGATGCACCCCTGCTTCAGTTTTCATCCAGCCATATGCATTCGGGCCCGCAACCAGAATGGTTGCGGATTTCAGGCCAGCCTGCTCACCTTCTGAGCTTTCCATGAGCGTCACTTTGTACCCATGGGCTTCTGCCCAGCGGGTGTACATGCGCAGCATCATTTCTGCCCAGTCCTGCGCTTCCGTCCCACCGGCACCCGCATTGACTTCCAGATAGCAGTCATTGCTATCCGCTTCGCCAGACAACAGGCTTTCGGTTTCACGGCGCTTGGCTTCTTCCGCCAGTGCTTTCAGAGCTGCCATAGCTTCCGCCACAACGCCTGTGTCCCCTTCGGCTTCAGCCAGTTCAATCAGTTCACAGGCATCCTGCACACTGGTTTCCAGCTTCTGCACACCGTCTACCTGCCCGGCCAGCAGAGTGCGCTCACGCATCAGCTTCTGGGCGGCAACGGAATCATTCCACAAATCCGGGTCTTCTGCCCGGTTATTCAGTTCGGCAAGTCGGGCCTGAGCGACATCCCAGTTAAAGATGCCTCCTCAGCAGTGCCACCGACTGCTTGATCTGGTCATTAAGGGCTTCTGTTTCAGCCGACATCGGGCTGTCTCTCCATCAAATCTTTATGAAAAATCTTATGTTTGCGAACGGCTTCAATAAAGGCCGCCCATGCCTATGTCACCCCCGGAAGCAGGCGGTGGGGGTTTTGACGCGCCTGAGGGTACAGATTGAGCCGGGCTGGCATTGCCCGCACCTGGCTGATCCACACCGGCTGCCATATCGCTTTCAGAGTCCGGCATGTTTTCTGCACCCGTATCCGCAGCCGTCAGTTCATGCGAGGCTCCACTATCGGCCAAACTGACACTGACACCCGGAATCTGCCCCGGCTTGAAGGCATCAACTGCTACGCCGCGGCCCGTATCATACCGCACCAGCGTAACGCCTTCCGGCACAATAAAGTCCAGCTTCGGGCGTCCTTCAAAGGCCGTTTTCATCACCTTGTTCCAGATCGGCCCGGCAATGGTTCCGCCAGTTTCGTTCTTACCCAGAGATTCCGGTGTATCAAACCCAATCCACACCACCGTTACCAAATCGGGCGAATAACCGGCAAACCATGCATCATTGAAGTTCTGGCTGGTGCCGGTTTTCCCGGCCACGGGGTAATCAATCCCTTTGCCTGCCTGCACACCGGTGCCGCGCCGGATGACATCCTGCAACATGG
>NZ_CALLXM010000078.1 GCF_937875265.1 uncultured Acetobacter sp.
GGGGCTTCAGCCAGCTTGGCTTCAAGGTCCGCCAGATCATTATGTTCAAAAATAACCGTCTGGGAGCCCCGAGCACCCTTGATGCCTGCAATCATGGAGGCATGGTTCAGGCGGTCTGAAAAACAGATCCAGCCGGGCATGGAGGTCAGAATGGTCTGGAGGCTGGCCTGATTGGAGACATACCCCGAGACAAACAGAAGTCCGGCTTCCTTGCCATGCAGGGCAGCCAGTTCAGCTTCAAGTGCTGTATGCAGCGGGCTGGTTCCGGCAATATTACGGGTGCCACCGGCCCCGGCTCCGTGCTCACGGATGGCCTCAATGGCCGCCTCCTGCACTTCAGGCACAACGCCCATGCCCAGATAATCATTGGTAGACCACACAATGACTTCCCGGCCTTCCGGCAGGGCAGGCACCTCTTCTTCATAAAGAGGAAAACGGTCTGCCAGGCGTGCCAGCGGGGTAAATGTGCGGTACCGCCCCTGCTGTCTGATATCATTCAACGCCGTATGACAGTGCTCATAAAACGGATGCCGGGCGTTTTTGATCGATCCCACGCTTCTACTCTCCTCGCGTCGTCAGAAACGGTCGGGGCTCGGCACGGGGCCCGTCGGCCGTCTGGCCGGTCTTCACATAAACTTGTCAGAGTTACTGCACATACACCCTGATGACAGACTTCGTCACGGTCGAATCCGGCATGGCGGCCATTTCCACCTGTACAGGGGAGGCACCGGCTTTAATGATCGCCTGCGTAACAGCCTGCCCATCACCCTGCACCAGCTGCACCAGAGCCTGCTGGTCCGTTGCGGAGTCCGTACCGGGGGGCACCAGACATTTGACCACAAACAGAATGTCGGGCTTACGAGCCAGTGCCTTGTGCACAATCTGCTCTACCGGGCCATCCCACTCAGCTGAGGGGGTGCCTGCTACAAGCTCAACCAGCGGCGGGACCGGTGGCGGGCCGGGAGGAGCTGGGGGAATATACGGCACAGGAGGCTTACCTGCCTGTGCATTGAAGGTTTTCTGGTCAACCAGCTTGCATCCACTCAGGCACAGCGCAACACCAGCCACGAGCGCCACCCGAAAAAACGGCCCCCTTTCTGCAAAACGGGAAACAGACAGCATAACGGGCAGATCTCCGGTTCAAACAGGATGACGCAACTCTTCCCGTCCTCTTTCGCGCTCCTTTGCGGCAGACGCAAGGTAAAGCCGTCCGCCCTGACTACAAAGCCGGGGCGTTTGCGTTAAAAAACCATGTTTTCCTGCACCATAAGCACCGTATCTCCCCCTTGCTCTCACTCCCTGCCCCCTTTATTGAGCAAAGCACGATGATCAAGACCTGTCGGCAGGACAGGCCCGTCACGGAAGGCAGGCGAATGGCAACAGTCCCTTCGACAGACCCGACCGACCCGCCGGCAGAGGCCCACCTCTCCGCCCAGCAGAGTGCCGTGGCCAGAATGAGCCGCGCCGCACGGTTGCTGCTGAATGCTGAACCACTCCCGCCACACTCCCGCACCCTGCTGAACAGAATGTGTCTGCCCGTAACGGCTCTGTGGTGCAGGGTGCTGCGGTTTGACCCCAGTGCCCCGAACTGGCCGGACCGGGACCGGTTTGTGGTACCCTCCACCACCATGCTGCCCCTGCTGCGCGCCATGCTGCGCCTGACCGGCTCTGCTACAGATGCCGGAATTCCACTGGAGTATGGCCGCCATCCGGCTGTGGAAGTTGCTCCAGGCCCGGCAGGACAGGGCGTGGCCGCTGCGGTCGGGATGGCCTTTGCAGAACAGACTCTGGCACGCCGCTTTGGCCGCTCACTGGTCAACCACCGCACATGGGTTCTGGCTCATGATACAGATCTTGCAACAGGCGTTGCCATGGAAGCCGCCCAGCTGGCGGGGCGCTTCGGACTGGACAGGCTTGCCTTGCTCGTGAGCCCTCCCGCAGGGCCAGACTCGTCTGATTTTACCGATTCGCTTACGCGTTTCAGTGCTTCCGGCTGGACCGTACGCCGGGTGGATGCTGGCAATGCTGCGGCTATCAGTTCCACACTTGCCGCGACCCTCCGCGCCCGCAAACCAACACTAATCGCTTGCATGCCCTCAGACACAGGCCATGCTCTGCAAGGCTCGTCCCTTCCAGCAGAAGAAGAACTGACAGGCCCGTGGAGCCCCACCGCCCGGCGCGGCGCCACTACCCGGCGCTCCTGGTTGCGCCGGTTTGCCCGCCACCGTTTGCGCAGAGTTTTCGAGCGGGAAGTGCACGGCCTGCGCCCTGCCTTATTTGATGAAGACTGGAACCGCGCATCACGCTGGCACATGCGGGCTGCAACCGGGCACTCCACCCAGGATGCTGGCCTTGCCGGGTTACGAGCCCTTTCTGAAATTTTACCGGAACTCACCTGCCTGACAGCGTCTTCCGCTTACCGGCTGGACCAGTCTAGCCCGGTCGCACTGCCTTCCACAGCACAGACCGGCACGTCCATCCTTTCCACGGAGCAGCCCTGCGGCATTCAGGAACACGGCATGGCTGGCATGCTTAATGGTATTGCCTTACATGGCGGCCTGCTGCCCTGCTGTGCTGCCAGTATGATGACGGTTGATCGTATGCGCTCCGCCCTGCGCATGGCGGCCTTAATGCGCCGCAAAGTCCTGTATCTACTGACCGGGGACGGGCTGGCTCTTGGCGATGGCGGTGGCGGGTGGCAGCCTGTGGAACAGCTGGCCAGCCTCCGCGCCATGCCGCATCTGGCAGTTTTCCGCCCATGTGACGCGCGTGAAACCAGCGCATGCTGGGACGCCGCCCTCAACTGGCAGGGTGGCCCGGCCATGCTGCTGCTCTGCCCGTATGAAAATCGGCACGGGCCGCTTCCCTCCCCAGCGTTCGGCACCCCCTCCCGCGGGGGCTATCTTGTGAAGCAGGAAGACGCCCGACAGGTGACCCTGATTGCGTCCGGACCAGAGGTTGCCATTGCACTGAAAGCGTCGCACCATCTGGCCCGACAGGATATTCGGGCCGCCGTTGTCTCCATCCCCTGCTGGGAGCTGTTTGCCGAACAGCCCGCCAGTTACCGGAAAACCGTGCTGAGCACGTCCGGCCTGCGCGTAGGAATTGAGGCAGCCTCCGGCTTTGGCTGGGAACGCTGGCTTGGTGAAGAAGGAGTTTTTGTTGGCATGGATGATTTCGGCACGTCCGCCCCGGCCAACGCATTGTATGAACGCTTTGGCATTACTGTTGAGGCGATCTGTGAAAAGGTGCTCACTCGCCTTTTCACTTCAGGCGCTGAACGGGGGTCCTCCCTGCGCACGCCGGACCAGCCCCGAACCCGCGTTCGGGGACCGTTAACGACCAGACCATAGAATAAAAAAACGGAGCTTAAAAAACATGGCAGTCAAAATTGCGATCAACGGATTCGGGCGTATTGGCCGGCTTGTCCTGCGCGGTATTATTGAAAGCGGACGGACTGACGTTGTTCCAGTCGCCATTAACGATCTGGGCAGTGTGTCCGATAACGCCCACCTGCTGAGCTATGACAGCGTGCACGGCCGCCTGCCGGCTGACGTCAAGGTTGATGGCAACAAGCTGATCATTACAGCGCATGGCCGCACGTGGGACCCGATTATTGTTTCCGCAGAGCGTGACCCTTCCAAAGTGCCTTTTCAGGGCGTGGATGTGGCTATGGAATGTACGGGCCTGTTCACCTCCAAGGAAAAAGCCGGGCAGCTTCTGGCCGCCGGCGCCCGCAAGGTGATCATTTCCGCTCCTGGCACGGATGCTGATGCCACCATCGTTTACGGTGTGAACCAGGACGTTCTGACACCGGACATGACGGTGATCTCCAACGCTTCCTGCACAACCAACTGTCTGGCTCCGGTCGCCAAGGTGCTGGAAGATACGTTCGGCATTGAACGCGGCTACATGGTTACCATCCACTCCTACACGGGTGACCAGCGCACGGTGGACACCCTGCACAAGGACCTGCGTCGCGCGCGTGCTGCTGCTCTGAACATGATCCCGACCTCTACTGGCGCAGCCCGCGCTGTCGGTCTGGTTCTGCCGCAGCTTAAAGGCAAGCTGGATGGTACGGCCATTCGTGTCCCAACAGCCAACGTCTCTCTCGTCTCGCTCGATTTCGTGCCGAAAAAGGTGCCAGGTTCTGTAGAAGAGGTGAACAACGCCATCAAAGCCGCAGCGTCCGAAGGTCCGCTGAAAGGCATTCTGGCCTATTCCGAAGCGCCGCTGGTCAGCTCTGACTTCAACCATACGCTGGCATCCTCCAGCTTCGATGCAACCCAGACCACGCTGGTTGATGGTGGTAAGCTGGTCCGTATCTGCTCATGGTACGATAATGAGTGGGGCTTCTCCAACCGCATGTCTGACACAGCGGCTCTGTTTGGATCCCTCTAATGGCCATTCTTCCCTTCAACACGCTGGATAAGCTTGACCCGCAGGGCAAGCGCATCCTGCTACGAGCCGATCTGAACGTTCCTATGCAGGACGGGAAGATTTCGGACATGACGCGCATTGAGCGCATTGTGCCCACTATTCGTGAACTGGCTGACAAAGGCGGGCGCGTGATCGTGCTCAGCCATTTTGACCGCCCGAAGGGCAAGGTCGTGCCTGGCTTGTCCCTGCAACCCATGGCCGAGGCTCTGGCCACGGTTTTGGGCAAGCCGGTCAGCTTCATGCATGACTGCATCGGCCCACAGGCAGAAACCGCCGCCCGCTCCCTGAAGGACGGGGAAGTGCTGCTGCTGGAAAACACCCGCTTCTACCCCGGGGAGGAAACCAACGCCCCGGATCTGGCTGCTGAACTGGCCAGACTGGGCGATGTGTATGTAAACGATGCGTTCTCCGCAGCGCACCGGGCCCATGCCTCCACAGCCGGTGTTGCTGGCCACCTGCCGTCCTACGCTGGCCGGTTGATGGAAGCGGAACTTTCCGCGCTGGATGCAGCACTTGAAAACCCCACCCATCCGGTTGGGGCGATTGTCGGGGGAGCCAAAGTCTCCACTAAACTCGCTCTGCTGGAAAACATGCTGGAACGCGTTGACGTTCTGATTGTGGGTGGCGCCATGGCCAACACCTTCCTTGCTGCCAAAGGGCTGAGTGTCGGTAAGTCGCTCAAGGAAGAGGATATGCTGGATACCGCCCGGCAGATCATCGCCAAAGCCAAGGAAAAGAACTGCGATCTGGTTCTGCCGGTTGATGTTGTTCTCTCTGAGGAGTTCATGGCTGGTGCTCCCACACTAGTAGCGCCTGTATCCGAAATTCCGGATGGCTGGATGGCGCTGGATGTCGGGCCGGAAACCGTCAAACTGCTGAAGGCTAAACTCGCAACGCTGAAAACGCTGGTCTGGAACGGCCCGCTGGGCGTGTTTGAACTGCCGCCGTTTGATGAAGGCACCAATGCCGTTGCGCAGGAAGCTGCGCGCCTGACCAAAGCAGACGCACTGAAAACCATTGCCGGAGGGGGGGACACCGTTTCCGCCCTGCGTCATGCCGGTGTGCTGCATGATATGACTTACGTCTCCACCGCAGGCGGTGCGTTTCTTGAATGGCTGGAAGGCAAGGTTCTGCCGGGCTTGACAGCCATCAGCACCACGCTGGAACGCACCATTCCCATCTGAAATAACTCTGATTTTCAGAGTTTTTTAGAACCTACAGAGTGCGCCGGAGGTCTCAGACTTCCGGCGTTTTTTGTATCTGCCGCCCTGCTTTGGCACGCCCCAGAGTATTCATCAGCCCAACGCCCGCCAGAATAATGGCACCACCTACCAGCATGCGCAGGCTTGGCACTTCAGCCGTTATTAAAAACGCCAGCAGCAATGTTGCGGGGGAAAGCAGGTAGATAAGGCCTGAAGACCGGGCAACACCAATCCTGCCCACAACATGCGCCCACGCCCCATAGCCCAGAATGGCCGGAAATACGGCAAGCTGCACAACCAGAACCCATCCGGTTACAGGTGCTGCGTGCAAGCTGCGCACGGCTTGCGGTAGCCAGGGGGTGAGCAGAATGGCCCCAACAATCAGCACATAGGCCGTTGTGGCCAAAGCCCCATACACAACAACGAGTTTTTTCTGCACGGCATTATAAACTGCGGCAGACAACGCGGCCCCCAGCACATCCGCTGCACCGGAGCCGAATGTCAGCCCGCCCGGCTGCCCCTGCGCCACCAGCACAACACCACAAAAGCTGAGTAATGAGCCAGCCCAACCCCAGACAGACAGCCGCTCCCCCATCATCACAACGGCAATACAGGCGGCAATCAGTGGGGAAAAACTGATCAGCAAACTGGCCGCCCCGGCGGAAACAGTCTGCTCACCAATGTTGAACAGGATATTATAGAGGGAAATGCCGATGGCACCGCACACCGCAAAGCGCGGAAAATCCTGCACACGCGGCAACTGGGGGCGGGTCCACGCAACCCAGGCCAGAGCAATGACGGCAGCCAGCGCATAGCGCGCAGCAGCCAGCGGTACGGGGGGCAAAAACTGCAAAGCCAGACGCACAACCGGATAGGCACTGGCCCACGATAAAATTGCCAACGCCGCTGCAAAAACAGGCACTGGCGGGTAGGATGCAGTCAACGAGTGAACAGGCGAGGCCGGAGCAGGCTGTGCATCCATGAAACTCTTACTCTCTTCGTAAAACCTGATCCGTCATGAAAGACGCAATCTTTCCGGCAACGAAGTCACGCTTCAGCGCGGCTTCATCATACTCATCCCGCACCCAATCCAGAAAAGGGATACGCCCTTCGGCCTCGGCCTGATAACGCAGGAAAAACGCATCCAGAATACCTGTGCGGGACTGCCGAAAATGTCCATACCGCCAGGACAGCTCCTTCAACGCGCGCTCTGCTGTGCCGCCTTCAAACAGAATTACCAGACCGGAGGCCAGCCCCGCGCGGTCTGCGCCTGATTTACAATGCATCAGCATCGGGAACGCAATTTGCTGATACAACCCTGCAAAACGCAGAATACGGTCCCTGTGCGGTGCGCCCCGACTTTCAAACGCCATATCTACATGCGGCAGCCCAAGGCGGCCCGCAGCATTACGGGAAAGCGCATCCGACCCGCATTTGCGGTGTCCACGCAGATTGACCAGCGTCCGCAGACCAAAACGCTGCATGGCCCATTTCAGGCGCGCAGGCGTTGGGTGATTACAGCGGTACACCTTGCCGGGCACCACAGCATGGAAATTTGTCCAGACCAGCCGGAAGATAGCGTGGTCTGCAAACAAACTATCGGTCCATGCCCGCGTACGACCGGCAAGGGAAGAAAGATGGCCGTCAAACACGAACTGCACTGCTCCGGTTACATATGAAAAAAAGGTGTCTCACCCTGCTTCCTCAGCGTCAATCTTTTCAGCGGGGGTGACCTGTCAGGACTGTGGCCGGGTGTCCAGCTTCAGGCAGAAAAACGTGAGATCCAGCCAGCGGCCAAACTTGGTCCCGACCTCTTTCATCACACCCGTTGTTTCAAACCCAAGCAGGGTATGCAGAGCAATAGACCCAGCATTACCAGCCTCAATGCCTGCGACCATCACATGCTTTCCCTGTGCACGGGCACGTTCAATCAGGCCCTGCATCAGAACCAGACCAATACCCTGCCGCTGGCACGCCGGATGCACATACACGGAATGCTCGACCGTATGCCGGTATCCGTCCCATGCGCGCCAAGGGCCAAACGTGGCATAGCCAGCAACGTCACCCGCTGGCGTTACGGCAACCAGCACCGGATACCCGGCCTGCTGGCGCTCCTGCAACCAAGCGAGGCGGTTTGCTTCATCCACCACCTGATCGTTCCAGATTGCCGTCGTATAGACGACGGCATGATTATAAATTTCGGTAATTCTGGGGATATCAGCTGGGCTGGCGTCACGAAGCATCATCATGAGCCTTTTATGCGGGATCCTTCGCGCAAAAGGCAAACCTGAAAAGTCCTTCTTTCTACCGCTTGCTATCCCTTGATTTTATAAAGGGACAAAGAAAATTTATTAGGCCCGTTTTTGTGTTTATGCGGAATATTCACTGCATAAATCTGTGTGTAATGATCCTGAAGCTGCTGGCAGAGCGGTTCTTCAACCACATGCCGTTTGCAGCCCTCATAAGGCGCTACCACATAGAGAGGTCGTTGCTGGAGATCCTCCATATAGCGCTTCCACGCATTCTCCCTGAAAAGAATGTCGATATGATCACTGAACAGATACACATCGAATGGTTTTAAGTCAGACTGATAAAAAACGGCATGAAAGGTTCTGATATCCAGAACTCTGGCATCCCCCACCAGCCGGGCAATGTGACCATAATCCACACGCGACGTATACAGAGCAATATTGGAGTTTCTTTGCGCCTCGACCCCCATACATACCACAACTGTCACACACAGCGGGGTAAGAGCAAAGCGGGACGGCAAAGCATTTTCGCGGAGCAAAATAGCCAGCATGAGTGCTGCCGGTGCAAAACACAGCGTAAAGTAATGCTGATACGGATGCCCGGAGAGCAGCGTTGCCGGGAAGGCTGAGAAAAACCACACGGGCAGGATCAGAGTTCGGCGTGACGCGACCTCAGACAGCTGAACAGGAAAATGCCTGAACCAGCCAACCAGAATGGGCAGCATCAGAGCGAGATAAAACGTCATCCAGCACATGCACAGCAGACGATCAGAAAGCGTAGCGCCATAGTGGGACAGAAAGCCTCGCTGCATGGAAAAATACAACGGCAGCGCTCCGTGCCCGACCATAAAATAGGGCGAAAACAGCGCGCTCAGCCCAACCACACCGCCAAAAATTGTCATGGAGCAGCGAGACAACCGGAACCATCCGGGGGAAAATAGCAGCAACGCGACCGGGCCGACAAAACACACGGCAGCTAGATAATTTACGTTCACCGTCAGGGTCGCGATAAAGCCCGCCAGAAAAAACAGACCCGTTTTTGCGGAGTCTATTCCTTTCAACATTAACGCCAGACACAGAGCCTCACCCACCACCACAACAAGCTCTGTATTGCCGGATAGCACATCAAAAATAGCGCCACAGACTGTCAGGATAGCAAACGCCACAATGCGGTTGAAAGACCCGAATACTCGGCCAACTGCGACAAAGACCCCGCTTAACAGAACAGCCAGAAGTGTGAATTTTCCCGGATAAAAAGGAGCAAGTTTGTCCCACAGCCCATAGAACACGTAGGTGGCGAAGGGTTTGTGATCAAACGCATAGCGATAGGGCAGAACGTGATCCTGTAACAACCCGCGCCCGATGATAACGTAATAGGCCGGATCCCCATCCGAAAACGGGACCACGCAATAACTCAGCACATACAGAGCAACACTACAGAGCTGGACAAGCTTCATGCCCGCAGTAACCCATGAAGAAAGAGGCCAGGTTACGATCTTTGAGAACAACAGATTTTTCCTGCTTTCTCTTTCTCGCATGCCTGTTTCCCCTACATGTTGAGACCTGAATTTAAAACACTCTCAAGTATTGGCCATGGTAGAACTCTTAATTTCAAACCAATACCTACCCTATTTTGGGGGATGATCATAATAATTCTTTTTAAAGGCTATTTGACTTTCAAAATAAAAAAGCCCGGTACGCCTTCATGACGCGCCGGGCTTTTCTTATAGTTATAATGCCCACATGGGCAATATGCCTTGAAGCCGTTCAGAAAACAGAAAACGTTTCAGGCTTTACGCTCAATCTGCAACTCTTTAATCCGGCCGATGGCTTTGGCAGGATTGAGCCCTTTCGGGCAGGTCTGCGTGCAGTTCATGATGGTACGGCAGGCATACAGCTTGAAGGTATCCTCCAGTGCATCCAGCCGGTTACCCGTATGCTCATCACGGCTGTCAGCAATCCAGCGGTACGCTGCCAGCAGAACAGCTGGCCCCAGATACCGGTCCCCGTTCCACCAATAGGACGGGCAGGATGTTGTGCAGCAGAAGCACAGAATGCACTCCCACATCCCATCCAGCTTGGCGCGTTCTTCAATGCTCTGCTTACGCTCGGCATCCGGCGGCGGCGCACTGTCTGACTGGAGCCACGGATTGATGGAACGCAGCTGCGCATAAGCTCCATCAAGATTGGACACCAGATCCTTGACAATTGGCATATGCGGCAACGGATAGATGCGCACATCGCCCGTAATATCCTTGATCGGCTTCAGGCACGCGAGTGTGTTTTCACCGTCAATGTTCATGGCGCAGGAACCGCAGATTCCTTCGCGGCATGACCTGCGGAATGTCAGTGTGGGGTCCACATCGTTCTTGATATGGATAATCGCATCCAGCACCATCGGCCCGATGGTATCCAGATCAATTTCATAAGAATCCACTACTGGATTTTTATCATCATCTGGCGTCCAGCGATAAACCCTGAACGTCTTGACGTTTTTAGCACCGGCCAGCGCGGGATAGGTTTTACCTTTCCCGATTTCGCTGTTGCGCGGCAGTCTGAGTTCGACCATGTTCGCCTCCCTTTTTCGCCCGTTCTACCCGTCGGCTTAGTAAACGCGCTCTTTGGGTGGGAAGACCTGCACATCATCAGTCAGAGTCTTCAAATGTACCGGACGGTAAGTCAGCTTTACGCTGCCCTTGTCATCCAGCCAGGAAACGGAGTGCTTCATCCACTCCTTGTCATCACGTTTGGGGAAATCATCCCGCGCATGCGCGCCACGGCTTTCATGCCGGGCCAGACCGCTTTCCAGCGTTACCGTTGCATTCGCCAGAAGATTTTCAAACTCCAGCGCTTCCATCAGATCACTATTCCAGATCAGGGAAGAGTCAGACACAGAAATATCGCCAAGATCGTTCCAGATCTGGTGAATTTTATCTACGCCTTCCTGAAGACTCTCCTGCGTCCGGAAAACGGCTGCATGTGCCTGCATGTCGCGCTGCAAACGTTCACGCATGACAGAGACTTTTGTGCCGCCTTTGGCATAACGTAGCTTGTCCAGACGGTCGAGTGCAGCTTCCCCTGCACCAGCCGGCAGCGGCTTGATGAAGTCGCTCGACTTCACCACTTCTGCTGCACGCTGGGATGCAGCGCGGCCAAACACGATCAGATCCAGCAGGGAGTTCGTGCCCAGTCGGTTCGCACCATGCACGGAAACACACGCAGCTTCACCCACAGCCATAAGACCGGGAACAACAGCGTCGGGGTTATCTGGTGTCGGACGAACAACTTCACCATGAATATTGGTAGGAATGCCGCCCATATTGTAATGCACCGTCGGCAGAACCGGCACTGGCTCTTTGATGACATCCACACCGGCAAAAATCCGTGCCGTTTCCAGAATGCCCGGCAGACGCTGGTGCAGCAGATCGGCTCCCAGATGTTCCAGATGCATCATGATATGGTCTTTCTTCGGACCACACCCACGGCCTTCCTTGATCTCAACGGTCATGGCACGAGACACCACATCGCGCGAGGCAAGATCTTTAGCGGTTGGAGCATAACGCTCCATGAAGCGTTCACCCTCAGAGTTGGTCAGATACCCGCCTTCACCACGGCAACCTTCTGTTAGCAGGCAGCCAGCAGGATAAATTCCTGTGGGGTGGAACTGCACAAATTCCATATCCTGCGTAGGCAGACCGGCACGCATTGCCATGCCATTTCCATCCCCTGTGCAGGTATGGGCAGAGGTACAGGACTGATACGCACGACCATAACCGCCTGTTGCCAGCACAACCGTTTTGGCATTGAAGCGATGAATCGTGCCGTCATCCTGACACCAGGCCATTACACCACGACACGCACCATCATCATCCATGATCAGATCAATGGCGAAGTATTCGACAAAGAACTCAACGTCATGCTTCAGGCACTGCTGATACAGCGTGTGCAGAATAGCGTGGCCCGTTCGGTCAGCCGCGGCACAGGCACGAGGCACAGGTGCCTTACCATACTCGCTCATATGGCCACCAAACGGACGCTGATAGATCTTACCATCTTCCGTGCGGGAGAACGGAACACCAAAATGTTCCAGTTCCTGCACCGCGGGCACAGCCTCGCGGCACATATATTCGATGGCGTCCTGATCGCCCAGCCAGTCTGACCCCTTCACGGTGTCATACATATGCCAGCGCCAGTTATCTTCCGCCATATTCCCCAAAGACGCCCCGATGCCGCCCTGAGCGGCCACCGTGTGGCTTCGTGTGGGGAAAACTTTGGTCACGCAGGCAGTTTTGAGGCCAGCAGCCCCCATGCCCAGCGTTGCGCGCAGGCCTGAACCGCCTGCTCCTACAACCACGACATCATAAGCGTGATCGACAATCCGGTAAGCTCCCCGGGACGGAGAGGTATTGGCATTCATCGTGACGGCGCTCCCATGTGCGTTCGGCCTGTCATGTCTTCAGATTTCGTACCGCCGCGACATGTGGCGCGAACCGGCGGCACAGGCTTCAGGTCTGTTCAGGACCGCCGACTACCGGCAGCCACAAGCTTCACTACGGCAAGCACGCCCAGCAGCCCGAGCAGTGACGTGATAAATCTGACCAGAATACGAGCAGGCAGATGTGCCTTGCCGTGAACGTAGTCATCCACAATCACCTGCAGGCCCAGCTGAGCATGATAGAAGGTGGTGATGATCAGAGCAGTCAGCATGGTGGCATTCACCGGCTTACCGCCCCACTTCACAACGTCCTTATGCTCAGCGCCACCAAGGCGGAACATCTGGACGATAAACCATGTAGAAAGCGGCAAAAGAGATGCCGCAGTCACGCGCTCGGCCCACCAGTGCGCAGTGCCGGAGCCTCCGGCACCAAGCCCACGTGCGCGGCCAAGCTGTGAGCGCATGACGTCAATATGAGGAACAGAAGCGTTCATGTCAGGAAACCTTTCCCGCTTTGGCAATGGCACGCGCACGTTTGGCGGCCACTCCCAGAAGCCCCGCTGCCAGCACGGTGCTGACACCGGCGGTGACCCCTACGGCAACCGGGCCATCCTTGTTCAGCTCTTCTTTTTCGTATCGCTTGCCACTATCCCAGATGAGGTGCCGGATGCCCCCCACCGTGTGATACACAACTGATGCCAGCCACCCCACCAGCAGAAGCTGGCCTGCGGGGTTACCTGTCACCTTACGTGCTGTAGCAAACGCCTTTGGTCCTTTGGCAGCAGCAGCAAGCCAGAACACGCCCAGTGCTGCGCCGCCCGTTGCAGCAACGCCCGTCAGGCGGTTCGAAATTGAAAGAACCATGGAAAGGCGATAGCGGTAAATTTGCAGATGCGGCGACATGGGCCGCTGAATGAGTCTGCCGTCACTTCGGGTCCCTACATAGAGGGCCTTGCGGATATCCTGCATTGTCAGCCTCGTATCCTGTCCGTCTATTCCTTATACACCGGCTCAGACCGGCGTTTCTGCATCGAAATTTGTCCTACGCCCCACCCGCAGACCGGTCAATTCAGCCAGCCAACACGAGCCCGCGAGGCAGGGCGACCTCACTCAGCTGTGTCTGGGGAGAAGGTCCAGGGCAACCATTGTTTCCGCAATCTGCACTGCGTTCAGAGCCGCACCTTTCCGCAGATTATCGGACACACACCAAAAAGCGAGGCCATTGGGAACCGTGGGATCGACACGAAGGCGTGAGACATAGCTTGCATCTTCGCCAACACACTCAATCGGAGTCACGTAGCCGCCGTCTTCACGCTCATCACGCAGAATCACGCCTTCCGCTTCACGCAGAACCTCACGGGCGCGGGCCAGATCAACCGGCTCTGCAAACTCCGCCACAATGGCTTCAGAGTGACCGATAAAGACCGGCACGCGGACACAGGTTGCGATCACGGCCACATCGGGATCGAGAATTTTTCTCGTCTCCACGGCCATTTTCCATTCTTCCTTGGTCGCACCATCATCCATGAAGCGGTCAATCTGCGGAATGCAGTTAAAGGCAATCTGCTTCTGAAACTGTTCGATCTTAGGCGGGTCAGTCACAAAACTGCCCCGCGTCTGGGAAAACAGTTCGTCCATCCCGTCTTTCCCGGCACCGGAAACCGCCTGATAGGTGGAGACCACAACGCGCTTGAGCGTGAACAGGTCATGCAGCGGCTTGAGGGCCACAACCATCTGGATGGTCGAGCAGTTCGGGTTGGCAATAATGTTGCGTTTCATGCGCTTGAGCGCGTCCGGATTTACTTCCGGCACCACCAGCGGCACATCCGGGTCCATCCGGAAATGGGAGGTGTTATCAATCACCACGCAGCCTGCTTTGGCTGCAATGGGAGCATATTTGGCTGAAACCTCACCACCGGGAGAGAACAGACCTACATCCCAGCCTTTGAAATCAAAGGTTTCAAGATTCCGGACCTTGAGCGTACGGTCCCCAAACGAAATTTCACGCCCGGCTGATCGTGGCGATGCCAGCGCAACAATATCGTTAACGGGGAACTCCCGCTCGGCCAGCGTCTTTAAAATTTCACGCCCTACTGCTCCGGTGGCGCCTACAACTGCAACCCGATACCCCATAACTCTTCCCTTGCTCATTCCTGCCAAAGCCTGACCGGGCAGGAAACCTAGACCAAACCGGGCATAAATGGAATTGCGGAGCGTATCCCTCAGCCGTCCAAGGAAATGAGACATGACATCAGCACCCACCCCGACCAGTGCTTCAGCTCCGGTTATCGCGCCTGCCGCCACCCATCCGGCCCCGGCCGGAACGCTGGTGATCCTTGGCGCTGCGGGAGACCTGACACATCGGCTCCTGGTGCCCGCACTATATGACCTGACGTGTAACGGCTTTCTACCTGATGATTTCCGCATCATCGGCATCAGCCTTGAAAAAGAAACCACCGAAAGCTGGGTCGCGTCCCTGCGCGCAAAAATGGAAAGTTTCACGCAGGACAAACATGCCGAATTTTATACTGTTAGCATCGACGAAGAGGCATGGTCCTGGCTTGCCAGTCGCATGACGTATCTCTCTCTGGACTTCACATCCACGGATGCGCTCAGTGTTCTGCCTGCCGCTATTGGCACCGGCAATGCTGTGTTTTACCTTGCAACACAGCCACGCTTTTTTGGCCCGGCAGCAGAAAGTCTGGCCCGGGTCGGGTTAATGGAAGAAGGCCCTGAGCGATTCCGGCGACTGGTGGTGGAAAAGCCCTTTGGGACGGATCTGCGTTCCGCTCAGGCGCTGAATGCGCACCTCCTTTCCTTCCTTAAAGAAACCCAGATTTACCGGGTGGACCATTTTCTGGGAAAAGAAACGGTGCAGAATCTTCTGGCGCTCCGCTTCAGTAATCTGCTGTTCGACCCGCTCTGGCGGCGGGACTATATTGACCATATCCAGATTACCGCCGCTGAAACACTCTCAGTCGAAGGGCGCGGAGTGTTTTATGATGCAACCGGCGCCTTACGGGACATGGTACCCAACCATCTGTTCCAGTTACTGGCGTTAATCGCCATGGAACCACCCTCATCCCTTAAAGCTGAAGCCATCCGCAATGCCAAACAGCAGGTGTTTGACGCAATCCGCCCCATCTCCCCGGAAAACGCCGTGCGGGGCCAGTATACCGCAGGGACAGTAGCCGGACGCAGCATTGCCGCGTATCGCGCCAGCCCCGGCGTGAACCCGAACAGCATGACGGAAACCTATGCAGCGCTGAAAATTGAAATTGATACCTGGCGCTGGGCCGGGGTGCCCTTCTACCTGCGCACAGGTAAAGCCCTGAACTCCAACGTGACGGAAATTGTGGTGCAGTTCAAACAGACACCGCATCCTCTGTTCCACATGGCAGATGGCAGCGCGCAAATGCCTAACCGCTTTGTCTATACGATCAGGCCAGAAAAAGGGGCAGACCTCTACTTCAACGCCAAACATCCTGGCCCGGAAACGATAGTGGAAGAAGTCGTGTCCCAATTCCGCTACCAGAACGCTTTCGGGGCGATCCCCAATGTGGGATATGAAACCCTGCTGTATGATTGCCTTCAGGGCAACGCCACACTCTTCCAGCGTGCCGATAATATCGAGGCTGCATGGCGGTCTGTCGATCCGGTTCTGGAGGCCTGGAGCAAGACAACGACACCGCCAGATTTTTATGATGCAGGCAGTGATGGTCCCGCCGCAGCCGATGCCCTACTGGCACGGGATGGCCGCAGCTGGGCTACATTCGAACAAATTAAAAAAGATAATTAATTTAACGGTATTTAAAAAATAATAACGTTTTTATGTTTCGAGAAAAAATCCTGTCATGCAGGATTTTTTTGACACATATCAATGCAGCTTTTCATCACACTCTGCCTATTGGAAAGAGAGTTTTCCTGATAACAGAAACGCGTCGTGCACATGAATCAAAGACACGACCCTCTGGAATTAGTTTCCAGCAACGAAAAAAGGACTGAAACAATGTCAGGCAAGATGAAAGCTGCGGTCGTTCGAGAGTTCGGCAAACCTCTCACAATTGAAGAGCTGGATATTCCCGATATCCGGCCAGACCAGATTCTGGTGAAAATGATTGCCTGCGGCGTGTGCCATACAGACCTGCACGCCGCCACTGGTGACTGGCCCAAAAAACCAAACCTCCCCTTTGTCCCCGGCCATGAAGGCGTTGGCACCATTGTGAAAGCCGGCAACGCTGTCGCATGGGTGAAGGAAGGGGACACCGTGGGCGTGCCCTGGCTATATTCCGCCTGTGGGCATTGTGAACACTGCCTTGGCGGGTGGGAAACACTCTGCGCCAAGCAGGAAGATACCGGTTATTCTGTAAATGGGTGCTTTGCGGAATATGTGGTGGCAGACCCCAACTACGTCGCCATTTTGCCCAAGGGCGTTGACCCGGTTCAGGTTGCCCCTGTGCTGTGCGCAGGCCTGACGGTTTATAAAGGTCTTAAAATGACCGACACCAAAGCCGGAAACTGGGTTGCCATATCCGGCGTTGGCGGGCTGGGGCAGATGGCCGTGCAATATGGCGTGGCGATGGGCCTGAATGTGGTGGCGGTGGATATTGATGATGAAAAACTTGCCATTGCCCGGAAACTCGGTGCCGCCCTTACCGTTAACGCCAGAGAGACAGACCCGGCGGCTTTCATGCAGAAAGAAGTTGGTGGTGTTCACGGCGGCCTGATTACAGCCGTTTCCACCAAGGCTTTCGCGCAGGCCATGGGGTATGTCCGGGCCGGGGGAACACTTGTTCTGAATGGCCTGCCACCGGGCGATTTTCCCATTTCGATTTTCGATATGGTGATGAAGGGTACCACCATTCGCGGATCCATTGTCGGGACACGCCTTGATATGATTGAGGCCCTGTCCTTCTTTGCGGATGGGAAAGTAAAATCGGTTACGCAGACAGACCGGCTGGAGAACATAAATTCTATTTTTGAACGCCTCGAAGAAGGTAAGGTGGAAGGCCGGATCGTGATCGACTTTCGAGCCTGACTCTTCCGGGGCACTCGGAAAGGCTCATGAATATGGCTTACAAGACTGTTAATCCGTATACAAACGAGACGATCGCCACTTTTCCTGACCTGAAAGATGCCGAACTTGAATCTCTGCTGAAGCAGGCAGAGAAAACCTATAAAAGCTGGCGCGCAACATCCTTTGCTGACCGCGCCAGCATTCTGAACAAAGCCGCCAGCCTGCTGCGTGCGCAGAGCGCGGACTATGCAAAACTCCTCACGCTGGAAATGGGCAAACTGAAGCGCGAAGCTGAGGCTGAAGTTGCCCTTTCTGCTGATATTCTTGAGTATTATGCCAAGAACGCTGAACAGTTTCTGGCGCCGCAGAAAATCCCTGGTGGCAGTGAGCGCGGTGATGATGCCATGCTGGTCAGCCAGCCTCTTGGCATCCTGCTGGCAATTGAGCCCTGGAATTTCCCTTATTATCAGCTGGCGCGCGTTGCCGGCCCGCATCTGATGGCGGGGAACGTGGTTGTGGTAAAACACGCGTCCATCGTTCCGCAATGTGCCGCAGCATTTGATAAGCTTTTTCAGGACGCAGGCGCTCCGGCAGGGCTGTACACTAACCTGTTTGCAACCCGCCAGCAGCTGGAAGCATTGATTGATGACCCCCGCATTCAGGGCATTGCCCTAACAGGCAGTGAAGGGGCAGGGGCCGCCGTTGCCGCACAGGCCGGTAAAAACCTGAAAAAGACCACCATGGAACTGGGCGGCAGTGACGCCTTTATTGTTCTGGACGACGCTGACCTTGAAAAGTCTGTGAAATGGGCTGTCTGGGGCCGCATGAATAATGGCGGGCAGTGTTGCGTAGCCTCCAAGCGCATTATTGTGCAGGAAAGTCTGGCTGACCAGTTTTTCAAACGATTTAGTGAAGAACTGGGGAAACTCATACCGGGAGATCCCTCTGATGATGCAACCGGCGTGCCCCCCATGTCCTCCCAGTCCGCAGCGGACCAGTTAAACCAGCAGGTTGAAGATGCTGTGAAACATGGCGCCAAAGCGCACCGGGTTGGCCCAACGCCTCCTAACAAAGGAGCCTTTGTTCAGACAACCATCCTGACAAACCTGACACGCGACAACCCGGCCTTTCATCAGGAGTTTTTTGGTCCCGTGGCGCTCTTCTTCACTGTTAAAAATGAACAGGAAGCCATTGATCTGGCCAATGATACGCCTTACGGGCTGGGTGGCTCCGTGTTTACGAAGGATACAAAACGCGGTGTTAAGGTTGCCGAGCAGATTTACACCGGCATGGTCTATATCAACCACCCGACCTGGACCAAACCTGATTTGCCATTTGGTGGCGTCAAACGGTCTGGCTATGGACGAGAACTGGCCATGCTGGGCATTGAAGAATTTATCAACAAAAAGCTTATCAATGTTGTGCCGATTGATGCCCCGGCCTGAACTGAGGCTTCACTAAATATTAAAAAAGGCGATAGAGGTTTCTCTATCGCCTTTTTTACATCAAAGACTCTTTTACTATTTCTTGTCCTGCTTCAGCACATGCTCAACCAGCTTAATGCCTGTTTCCACCAGTTTTTCTGTCAACATTGCACCTGTTTCTGCCGAGCACAGGCGGGGATCACCTCGACCAACACCATCAGAAGCTGTGCAATTTCCTTCCAGCGGCACAGAAATAAGGGCTCCATCCAGATCAAGAGTTCCAAAATCAGAAACTTTTAAACCCCATGCTGATTTTTCCTGATGTGTTTGAGGCGTAAGATCCTCCCTGACCAGATCCGGTAGCAGATGCATCCCGATACTTGTCAGCGGATTTGCACCATGCCCACCAGACTGTGCAGCCTGTTCTGCACCAATCACTTTGGGCAGAAAACTGGCCGCGACACGCCAGAGATAGAAACTGGAAATAACAATGTCATCACGCAGCCAGATGCTACGCGTCACATCATGAATCATGGTGCAGTTCCCACCATGCCCATTCAAAATAATCAGGCGGGTCAGGCCATGCCGAAGCAGGCTTTCCAGCATATCCCGTAACACCGCCTGAAGTGTGGTTTGAGAAAGAGCAATCCCACCCGGCATATATCCAAAATAATCTGCCCCTCCAAAGGGCAGAACGGGTGCGACATACACTTCATGCCCGGCAGCAGAAGCCTTTCTGGCAATTTTTTCTGCCACGGCATCAGCCAGAAGATAATCCCCCATAGGCATATGCGGACCCTGATCTTCAAAACTCCCTAAGGGTAGTAGAATAACCGGAGAACGTGCAGCAGCGTCTCGCATTTCAGAGGCTGTCAGATGCGCCATTTGGAATTTAGTTTGCGCCATACTTGAACTCTTTCAAAAAATCATCAGGAAAGAGGGAGCTTCATACGAGAAACTCTCTTTCCTGATAAAGCTTTTTAACCCGAAGTCTTTTTACTGTTTGACGATAGGGAGCAGAATTGAGGTCGCAGCAGCTCCCCCATGATGGATGCTCTGGGTCGCCACAGTATAATCCGCAGGTTTTGCATCAAAAATGTTTGCCACGAACTTCTGCGGGTTACGATCATACAGCGGGAACCAGGAGGACTGAATCTGCACCATAATCCGGTGCCCTTTTGCAAACACATGGTTCACGGCTGGCAGCGTGAAGTGATAATGCAGCGTTGCGTTGGGCTGAAGCGCTTCCGGTTTTGCAAAATCCTTCCGGTAGCGGCCCCGGAAGATATCCATGGAAACCGGCAGTTCATACCCACCCATTTTCGGATCATCCGGTGTCATGGAAGGCTGTACGTCAATCAGCTTGACCACCCAGTCTGAATCCGACCCTGTTGTTGCAGCAAACAGATCCGCCACCGGCACACCACTCACGCGCACAGGGTCATCCAGAACCTCTGTTTCATAGGTGATTACATCCGGGCGGGATTCCGCTTCCCGCTGGTCCTGCACCAGCCACGGCTTCCACCGGTCACTCTGAGCGAAGGCGAAGGGGCGGGAAATGAACGGAACAGGGTGAGCCGGGTCAGACACATAACTGTCTGCACCGTCCGTTGCCGGGTGCGTAAAGCTCAGCCCGTGGCCGTCCGCCAGATACAGTGGGGTCAGGCCACCAGTACAGTTACTTTCACAAACTGACGGCCAGGAACGGTAATAATCCCATTTCTGATCTCCCGTATTATAAATTACCGCATCCGGCAGGTGCACGACTGGACTGCCGGGTTTCAAATACGCATCAAAGAAGGGCCGAAAGACATCACGACGATACTGGTGCGCCGTGTCACCTTCAAATTCCAGCGGGCCAAGCGTGGAGCCATTATAGTTCACCCCGCTATGCCGCCACGGCCCCATAACAAGCGTGTTTGGCACTTTGCCATCCGCGTCCTTTAACGCCTGCCAGGAATGAATGGCACCCCACATGTCTTCCTGGTCCCACAGGCCCTGTTCCCACAGCATCGGGACTGTTGGCTTGCGTTGGGCCAGAAGTTTATCCAGCGCCTGCCCCTGCCAGAACGCGTCATACGCCGGGTGCGCGTGCATACGCTGCCAGAACGGATACTGGTCCAGCCCTGCCTGTGTGGCAAAATTTCCGGCGGAACCCGCTTTCAGAAAATTGGTGTAATCATCAGCATCTCTGCGCGGAATGCTGTCAGCCATCCCCCGAACAGTCATCTGGCTGGTAAAATAGTCAAACGCGCCCTGACGGAAAGCACCGTAATGGAACCAGTCATCCCCCATCCAGCCATCCACCATCGGGCTTTCCGGTGCAGCCACTTTCAGGGCAGGGTGGGGCTCAAGCAGAGCCATCACAACAGTAAAGCCTTCATAGGAAGAACCGGTCATGCCAACGCGCCCGTTGGATTCCGGCACATTATGCACCAGCCAGTCTATTGTATCCCACGCATCGGTAGTTTCATCTGTTTTTGTGGGGTTCAGCGGGCCGCGCGGCGGCCGCGTCATCACATAATCCCCCTGTGAGCCGTATTTGCCGCGAATATCCTGAAATGCGCGGATATAACCGCCCTCAACAAACACATCATCACCCTGCGGCAGAATTTCCCGCATGGTCAGGCCACTCGGCACGCGGCTGGCACGTTTTTTGGCATTGTAGGGGGTACGTGTCAGAAGAATTGGGGCATTACGGGCATTTTTGGGAATGACAATAACGGTATACAGCTTCACGCCGTCCCGCATGGGCATCATCACTTCCCGTTTGACGTAGTCCCGCAGCTGGTCTGTCGGCAGATGCACACTGGCCGGAATATCATTCCCGGTCTGCACACTCAGCGGGTCATGCGCCGGAGCGGCCTCAGCCGAGGGGGCTGCCTGTGCGGCCAGAGGAACCACTGCCAGCAACCCGGAAAGGGCTGCGCCGGTCCACAGGCTCTTGTTTTGCAGAGCTGTTTTCTGTTTTGATACAGTAATTTTTTTCACCATGATCCTGCGCTTTATCGGGTCTGTGCTTATTAAGCTGGTGCACAGACGATGCGTTGGATCAGGCGGTTCGTCCACCCTGTTTTTCACAGAAAACGATTCTAAACCGACACGATTCGGATACGATATACCCCACTCCCCGCCGCCGGATGCAGGCCCTGTCTGCCGGTTTACACCCCTCCGGCACAACAGAGCCTGATGGCAATTATGCCGGGCAGGTTACCGGTGCAATCTGAGCAAACGCCCAGTCCAGCCAAGGCAGAAGTGCACGCACATCTGCCGCCTCTACCGTTGCCCCACCCCAGATACGCAGGCCCGGCGGGGCGTCACGATAACTGGCGATGTCAAAGGCCACGCCTTCCTTATCCAGAAGGGTTGTCATCTGTTTGACAGCCTTCATCTGCTCAGGCCGTTCCAGTGCCAGAAACCACGGAGCCACAATGCGCAGGCAGATCGCTGTTGAAGAGCGTTCTGCTGCATTGCGGGCCAGAAATTCGATCCAGTCCGTTTTGGCTTCCCATGCGGCCACTTCTGCCAGATTAGCCTGACTACGGGCCTTCAGGCCGGACAGACCACCAACAGACTCCGCCCATTTCAGGCTGTCCAGCGCATCTTCCACACACAGCATGGACGGCGTGTTGATGGTATCCCCCCGGAAGATGCCTTCAATCAGCCTCCCTTTACCCATCAGGCGGAAGATCTTGGGCAGAGGGCGCGGGGCTTCAAAGCTTTCCAGCCGGGCCACAGCACGAGGGGAGAGAGCCAGCATCCCGTGCGCGGCTTCCCCGCCGAGTGCTTTCTGCCAGGACCACGTCACCACATCCAGACGGTCCCACGGCAGATCCATAGCGAAAGCGGCTGAGGTGGCATCACAGATCACCAGCCCGTCATGCGTAGCTGGAATAGCCTCGGCCGTGGGCAGGCGCACGCCAGAGGTGGTGCCGTTCCAGGCCAGCACGACATCATGCGCCCAGTTAACCTGAGAAAGATCGGGCAGCTGGCCGTAGTCGGCTTTCAGAACCCGCGCATTGTCCAGCTTGAGCTGAGACACAATATCCTGCGCCCACAGCGAGGAGAAACTTTCAAACGCCAGCACATCAACCGGGCGCGCCCCCAGCAGAGACCACAGAGCCATTTCCACAGCACCCGTATCCGAGGCCGGAACAATCCCTACGCGCCAGCCTTCAGGAATACCCAGCAGGGCAGCGGAGCGGTCAATGACGTCTGCCAGTCTGGCCCGCCCTTCCGCAGAGCGGTGGGAGCGGCCTGTAAGCGCATTGGCAAGCGCTGAAACATCCCATCCCGGGCGCTTGGCGCACGGACCGGACGAAAAACACGGGTTAGCAGGACGGCAAGCCGGACGGGAGGAAATTGCGGATTGTGTGGAGGTCATCACCCTGTCCGGTTTCAAGGAAGTGAGACAAATTATGGTGCGAGAGAGGGGACTCGAACCCCTATGCCTTGCGGCGGTCGATTTTGAGCCGACTACGTCTACCGATTCCGTCACTCTCGCGGCTGCGCCCTCCCTACCAGCAAAAACGCTGGCAGAAAAGGCCACTTCCGATGGTCTGGCCTGTCATGAACGGCCCATATGGGCCGAACAGGCCAAAAGATTACCGGCAGACGCGCGGCGTGCCGTCCGCGGCAATATAGGTGCCGGTCTGGGTATTGAAGCAGGCATTCTGCACACAGCCATTCCCGCTGGAGAGCGGCTGAGGATAATTCTGCACCGCAGTGGCCTGATTTTCCCGCGCCGCCGTGCCGCAGAGTGGCGTGTTGGCAGGGGCTGACGGATCATTCGTCAGCTGGCTTTCATCCGCCGGGGTGCCCTGCTGGATGGCCATGCTCGGCGGGAAGGTCTGGAGCGGAACCTTCTGCTGTGCGGCGGGCTGGGCCGCGCATCCGGCCAGCAAACCCAAAGCAAGGCAACACCCAAGCGGGCGAAGAAAACGAGTGATCATGCGGACAGTCCCCTAAAAGCAGGATGGGCCTCACAGCCCCCGTTTATCTGTGTGCGATCTGCACAGCCTGACACCATAGACAGGATCAGATTTCAAGCTCAACCAGCCTTATATATCCAAAGCCGTCTGTTCAGTCTTTGCTGGCTTTTTTCGAGTAATCACGGCGTCACGCTGCCCATCCCCAAAAGTCAGCACAACATCTTCTCCCACTTTCAGCTTCCGGGCGGAGGTTACGGGCTGACCACCTGCCGTGACCAGCGCATAGCCCCTTGCCAGCACGGCCTGCGGAGAAACGGCTTCCAGCTGCCCGCCCATGCCTGCCAGCGCCGTGCGCCGCTCCCGCACCAGCGCCGCCAGTGAGGCCGGAGAAATCCGTGCCCGCCCCAGCCGGGCTTCCTGCCTCTGCATTCCATGCCGCAGGCCCGTCTGCAACGCACTCCCCTGCAACGCCAGCCGGGTGCGGCGGCCAGACAGGAGCGTTTCCACCGCAGGCATATGCCGCTCCACCGCAACCAGAGCTACGCGTCTGCCCTGCACAAAGCCGGGTAGGGCAACATCCAGCCTGCGGCCCCGGTCGTCCAGCACCATCCGCGCCGTGCCCAGTAAGCCGGGCAGGTCCGGCAGGGCCGCCGCCGCACGGTGCAGGCGCAAGCGAGCCGTTTGCAGCAAGTGAGACAAAGCCCCGAGGGCCCGCGCACGCCGATGCTCAAGCTCCGCCAGCATTTCCGTACGCACCGGCACGGCCAGTTCCGCCGCTGCCGTAGGTGTGGGGGCACGACGGTCCGAGGCAAAATCAATCAGCGTGGTGTCGGTTTCATGCCCTACGGCGGAAATCAGCGGGATGCTGCACGCAGCAGCGGCACGGACCACGGCTTCATCATTAAAGGCCATCAGGTCTTCCAGAGACCCGCCCCCACGCGCCACAATCAGCACATCCGGGCGCGGCACCTTGCCTTGGCCATCCAGCGCGGAAAAACCGTTAATGGCGGCTGTAATCTGGGCTGGAGCACCCTCTCCCTGCACAGCCACCGGCCACACCAGCACGGGGCGAGGGAAACGACGGCTGAGTGTTGTGCAGATATCATGCAGCACGGCACCCTGCGGGGATGTCACCACACCAATCACACGCGGCAGCAGGGGCAGGGGGCGTTTGCGCTCCCCATCAAACACGCCTTCTTCCGCCAGTTTCAGGCGCAGGCGTTCAATGCGGGCCAGCAGGGCGCCTTCCCCCGCATACTCCATCCGCTCTACAACAAGCTGGTAGCTGGAGCGTTCGCCGTAGGCGGAAATCTTACCCGTTGCGATAATTTCCAGCCCGTTTTCGGGCACCAGCCCAAGGCGGGAAGCCGAGCCACGCCACACCACGCCGGAAATCTTGCCGCGCTCATCTTTCAGAGAAAAATAGAGGTGGCCGGAGGGGTAGCGTTTGAATTCCGTAATCTCTCCGCGCACCCGTACACGGCCAAACGTGCCCTCAAGCGTCCGCCTGATAGCCCCGGAAATTTCCGAGACACTATATTCCGGCACATTCCCGCCGGGAGATGCCTCTGTCGCTAGCCCTTCGATCATTTGCTTAACCTATGCTACAGACGCTCGCCCTGAAAGAGCAGAGCTGACAGAGTGAAAGAGAAAAGAATGCGGGTACTTCTGGTTGGATCAGGCGGTCGTGAACATGCACTGGCCGCAACACTTGCACGTTCCCCCAAACTGACGGCTTTGTTCATTGCCCCCGGCAACCCCGGCACGGCAGAGCTGGGCACCAACGTGGCCATTGGCGCGAGCGATGTGCCCGCCCTGATCACCTTTGCCAAAGAGCAGAAGGTTGACCTGATTGTTCCCGGCCCGGAAGCCCCACTGGTTGCGGGTCTGGCCGATGCCTGTGCAGCCGCTGGCCTGGCCTGTGCCGGCCCCACGCAGGCCGCCGCCCGCCTGGAAGGCAGCAAGAGCTTCAGCAAAGAAGTCTGCTACGCCGCTGGCGTCCCCACTGCCAGAGGCGAACGCTTTACTGATGCAGATGCCGCCATCACCTATATTGCAGAACGCGGTGCACCGATTGTGGTCAAAGCCGACGGACTGGCCGCAGGCAAAGGTGTGGTGGTTGCCCAGACCGTGGCCGAAGCGCAGGACGCCGTGCGTGAAATGATGACGCAGGGCAGCATGGGCGAGGCTGGCCGCAGTGTGGTGATTGAAGATTGTCTGGTGGGAGAAGAGGTTTCTCTGTTCGCCTTCTGCTCAGGTGAAACCGCCATGCTGATCGGTGCGGCGCAGGACCACAAACGCATTGGCGACAATGATACTGGCCCCAACACGGGTGGCATGGGTGCCGTCTCCCCGCCGCGCGGGTTTGACCGGGCCGCGCAGGAAGCCGCACTGGATCTGCTGGTACGCCCCATGCTGAAAGAAATGGCACGCCGGGGCACGCCGTTCCGGGGCGTGATTTTTGCGGGCCTGATGCTGACAGAAACCGGCCCGCAGCTGATTGAATACAACGTCCGCTTTGGGGACCCGGAAGCACAGGCCCTGCTGCTGCGCCTGACCTCCGACCTGCTGCCCGCACTCGCCGCACTGGCGCAGGACACGCTGGACACAACACCCGTCACGTTCTCTGATCAGGCAGCGATCAGCGTTGTGATGGCCGCACGCGGCTACCCCGCAAAACCAGAGACTGGTGCGGTTATTTCGGGCATTGTGGATGCAGATGCTCTGGAAGGCGTGCGCGTGTTTCAGGCTGGCACAAAAGAAAATCTGGCAGGAGAACTGGTGGTAGCAGGTGGACGGGTTCTGTCTGTCTGCGCTCTGGGAGAAACTGTGCAGGAAGCGCGGGACCGCGCTTATGCCGGAGTTAAAGCTATCTCATGGGATGGTGCGGCATGGCGCACGGATATTGGTGCCCGTGCTCTTTAAAAAGCTTTATCCGGAAAATGTCTAAAAACCCTCAATGAACCCAGAAGCTTTTTTGAACGGTGTTTGATGCTGCAAAATCCGTGCAACATCAAACATCTTCCTGTGAATTTTCAGCCGCCCCAGCTCCGCATCAACACCAAAGCGTCTGAGCCATCGGGGTAATAGGCACGTCGTTTTCCTGCCATTACAAAACCAGCACCCGCATAGAGCGCCTGCGCTGCTACATTATGGACGGATACCTCGAGGAACATGTGGTCCGCCCCACGCTCCTGCGCTTCCATCACACCCCATGCCAGAAGCTGCCGGGCCACTCCTTGATTGCGACAGGCTTTAGCGACACAGAGGGTCAGAATTTCCGCTTCATCCACCACGCAACGCAGCATAAGAAAACCTGCGGGCTGGTTACCCCGCATGGCCAGACCCGTCACACTACCAGGGAGCGGCAGAAGCTGCGTTAAAGCCGCTTCATCCCACACATCTTCTGTGGAAAAGCTTTGTGCGTGGAGTGCTGCCAGCACCGCGCCATGCGCCATACCAGCCTCAATAATCTGCACGGTTTGAAAAAGTGTCTGGCTCAAACAGGAGCCGACCGTAAACCCGCAGCAGGCAGTTTGGCCTCTGGCGGGTCAACATACAGGGGAAGCGCATCACGCGCCGCAAGCTGGCCGGTCAGCCGTGCAACGGCAGCATAGGCAATCTGGATGGCGGTTGGTTGTGTCAGATCAGAAAAAACGGCGTCTGCTACAGGGAGTGATGCCGCAGCATCCCCCGCGACCAGCCAGCGACCGGGGAGGGGAGACCAGCTTTCAAGTGCCACAGCCTGCACACCCTCCGCACGTTCTACAAACACACGGCCCCGCCGTGCTGCCGTAACCAGCAGCCAGCCTTCCACATCCCCATACCGGGCACACTCAGCATCAAGCTGTGGCCGCAGGCTTTCCCCCCGGGTTACACCTACCAGCGGGCAACCAGCCCCCAGCGCATATCCAGCCGCCATAGCGCAGGACGCACGCAGGCCGGTAAAGGAGCCGGGACCAGTAACCACCGCCACCAGATCCGGTTGCACAGGCTGGCCAGCCCCCCAGCCCATCTGCTGCAAAACATCTGCTGCAAGAAGACCAATGCCTTCCGCTGCTTGCTTACCCGCCGCACAAACGTGGGCCAGAACGGTGTACCCCCCGCCCTCTGACGGTACGACACAGGCTGCCGAACCAGATGCAGCCTCTCCAGCCGGGCTGCCATCCAGCACCAAAAGACGTTCAGGGTTCATCACAGCAGACGACATGCCTCATCAAAGCCCAGACGCGGCGCACGCGGCGGCAACTGCTCAATATCCCCATAGCCCAGACAGATCAGAAAATTCGCACGCCAGCCGTCTTCAGCCAGAAAAGCGTCTTCCACCAGAGTCTGATCAAACCCGGAGATTGGCAACGCATCCAGCCCCAGAGCCCGGGCTGCCGTAATCATATAGGCGCCTTCCAGAGTACCATTCCGGAATGCGGTTTCTTCCGCCAGCCCGACATCCGCAGCAAACCACGAACGCAGTTCCTCATTGGGTGCCAGACGCGGCAATTCATCAAAAAACAGGGGGTCATACGCCACAATGGCTATGACGGGCGCGCCCATGACGCGGTTAACATTGCCAGCAGAAAGGGCCGGGCGCAGACGCTCACGGGCTTCAGATGCGGTAATGAACACAAACCGGGCCGGGCTACAGTTGCCAGACGTCGGCCCAAGGCTGACCAGACTATACAGGCGCCGTAAAAGGGCAGGCTCCACCGGGCGAGCCATCCAGCGCCGAGGCGTGCGTGCCTTTTGGAAAAGAAGATCCAGCCCGCTATCATCCAGCATCTCTGTCCTGCCTCCGCTGCCCCGCAACAGAGCGGGGCTTACCTTGTGTCTGTTCCCCCCTTTTAGGTCACAGACCCGGAGACGGGAAGATGCTGACGGCAGGCTTAGTCTTCAACCTGCTCTACGGACACAACTTCCGGCACATAATGCCGCAGCATGTTTTCCACACCATGCTTCAGGGTCGCACGGGAAGAGGGGCAGCCGGAGCAGGCGCCCTGCATGGTCAGGCGCACAATCCCGTCCTTGTAGCCACGGAACACGATGTCCCCGCCATCACCGGCCACAGCCGGGCGGACACGAGAGTCCAGCAGTTCCTTGATCTGGGTGACAATCTCCTGATCTTCCGGGGCAATCGGCTCTTCCGTAATGCCAACACCCTCTGCCACCACAGGGCCACCAGCCACAAAATGGTCCATCAGGGCTGTCAGTACCAGCGGGCGCAGCTCTGCCCAGTCTTCATGATCAGACTTGGTGACAGACACAAAGTCATTCCCCATGAACACACGGGATACACCGGGCAATGCAAACAGCGCGTCCGCCAGCGCAGAGCGGCCGGAGACGGCATCGGCATCGATGAAGTCAATCGTCCCCGCATCGCCCATCACGGCACGGCCGGGGAGGAATTTAAGAGTGGCGGGGTTGGGGGTGTCTTCAGTTTCAATAAACATGGCAACCTGATCCTGATCGTCTGCTACGTATCTCTCTGCGTCACCAGTTGGCATCACAATGCGGACAGGACAAGTCCTGTATCGTAAGAAATCACTCTGCCTGGCGGGAAACCGGCTGGCTTTTCTGCCGGAGCTGGCGGAACGCGCAGGTCTGGCACGGGAAAAAGAAACGCGCACCAGCTCTGTGCCACTTGTGCGGAACAGCCATGCGCAGCCCCATTTCCCCGCTATCCAGCCTCATTTCGACTGGGCGCTCAGGCTGGCCTGTGCCTGCAAAAGCCTTTCCCTCAGGGCTGGATCGCTCGCAAAAATAAACAGGCCGTGCACAGCCCGCGTCATCAACACATTTATGGCATTGAGCATAATGCGTTCCTTTGTTCCTTCCGGGTCCTGAAGACCATCGCGCCCGGCAAAGGCTGCGCCGTCCTCATACCGGCTGGTATCAATCCGTATGCCGTCTGTTGCCGGGTTATACAGCACGGAGGGGCCTAAAATCAGCCCGACATAATTCAGGTCAAACCCCTGCACGGTGTAGACCGACCCAACCTCATCAATGGTATCGGATCTTTCCGCCCAGGGCAGCTTTTCATCCGGTTTGGAACGGTCCCAGCGGAGGGTAAAACGGCCTTCATGGATGAAGTGATCCTCCCCATCCAGCCGATAAGGGTAGTCATACGTCGCAATCATGCGGGAAAGGCCGTAGCGGGCATTTTTCTTTTTGATTGTTTCATAAAGATCCTGCGCATCAGCAAAAAATCGGAAATCAAAGTCCTGTTTTTGCGGCATTGGTAGAATTTTCTTCTGAGAAAATCCTTCAATCCAGTCAAGAACATCCTGATTAGCATGCACGCGAAACTGCTGCCGAAGGTGATACGTCTGGCATGGAAAATCTTTCACCAGAGAGTTTAACAGGCTGTTACTCCAGCAGCTCTTGAATTTCAGAACCTGTTTTTCATCAAACACCAGCACCGTAATTCTGGCGAGTTTGATGAGTTCTTCTAAATGGTTATCTTGTTGAAACCTGTTGTATTTATCGCTTTTTGTCAGAAGGAGATGGGCTTCATCTACAAAGATGATATCCGCCTTCTCTCCACATTTATGCATTCCATTAATGAATGTTGTTGGGCGCTCAAAATCTTTCTTTTTTAAAGCAGGATAAATTTCAGAAATATTTTTATAAAGCTTCATCATTTCAGGATGGTTAACAACCAGATAGTTGTTCGTTTTCCAGAATGGGCTGGTTTTATCAGGTGACCGCGAAAGAGATTGGATTTCGTTGAAAATTGAATTTATGACAATACTTTTCCCGGTTCCTGCATCACCTTCTATCAGAAACACGGCATGATCATCACGCTGATGCGCAACACAGAAAGCCTTTATCGCGTCTTTCAGGTCCTGCTGTTCCGGAGAAAGCTGTTTTTCAGGAGACAACTTTTCCGCTGCATCGTTTTCATAACAACCAGATAAACCAGACTCTTCCACGTAGTCCCCCTGACTTCTGGCCAGAAGAGTTTCTTCCCGAAACCCTTCTGGCCTTTAGGCATCAGATTATTTTTTCACTGCACCTCCCTGCGCACCCAGCGGCGCAAGAAGTGTATCCAGAAGCTGGGTATCGCCATCCAGATGCGGATAACGCAGGCCACCATGATACGTAACAGACACCGTATGGTAGCGGTCACCATCCCGTAACAAAAGTTCTATCGGGGTTGCGTCTTTGCTTTTGGCGTTGGTGATCACATCCTGAAGGCCTTCAGCGTCATATGCCTCATTATTCACAGCCAGAAGTTCCTGATCCCGCGTCACGCCAGCCTGCCAGGCCGGGCTGCCCCACAATACGTCACTCACGGCACCCTTCTTGCTCACACTAAAGCCGAGCGAGAACAGGAAGTCCGTGACATGCCGCAAGTCAGAATAGGATTTCAAATATTCTGATGGTTTTTCAGTATAAACAACGTTCGCGCCGCCCCGTGTAAAGCCATCCAGCGGAGCATGTGTGCTGGTGTTGTACAAACGATCCCGCAGGAACTTTGCCCAGTCATACGGCTGTACCGCGTTCAGCGTTTTTACAATATCTTCAAAATTATAGGTGCTGGTGACAACGCTGCCGTTGTTGGTGCCAAAAAAGGCCTTGGCAAAATCGTTCAGGCTTTTTTTATTACCAGACAGTTTTCGGATCAGTGTATCCGCATCCAGCCAGATCAGCTGGCCTTCTGAATAATAATCTTCACTCCGCTGCCAGCTTTTCCAGGACTGAGGGGAACGCTGGGAGATAATCGGGTCATTGGTTGTATCAATCAGCGGGCGCCACTGCCGTCCCTGCCGGTTATCATACACCGCAGCCACTTCAGCCAGAGCATCCTTCACCTGCGGCACCGTCATCAGCCCTGCGCGGGCAGCCAGAATATAGCCCCAGTACTGCGTCTGCCCTTCATACACCCAAAGGCCGGTGCCCCGCTGAGGCGTATTGAAGTCCGGTGCCCACAAACCATCCGGGCGACGATATTTGCCATCCCATGAATGCGTGAATTCATGAGCCAGAAGGTCACGCATTCCGAATGTTTTGTCCCAATGCGTAAAGTAGCCTCTGGGACCACTGTTTTCACTGGACTGATGATGCTCAAGGCCAATCCCGCCCAGCTTTGTTGTCAGAGCCAGCAGAAAGTCATAATGCGCATAATGATGTGAACCAAACAGCAGGTTTGCCTGCTTCACAAG
>NZ_CALLXM010000079.1 GCF_937875265.1 uncultured Acetobacter sp.
GCCAGACAGACGCTGCCCGGCAGGAGCTGGACCGCCTGCTGGATGGCCACACCCGGCAAGGCGAAGTCTGGCTGGTGGGTGCTGGCCCCGGAGACCCGAACCTGCTGACCCTTGCTGCCCTGCGCCTGATGCAGGATGCCGACACGGTTCTGTATGACAATCTGATTGGCCCGGACATTCTCAACTATGTCCGGCGTGATGCTGAGCTGATTTTTGTTGGCAAACAGCGCAACCGGCACACCCTTCCGCAAGAGGGGATTAATGCTGAACTGGTCCGCCGCGCCAAGGCGGGTGAACGCGTATTACGCCTGAAAGGCGGAGACCCGTTTATTTTTGGCCGTGGCGGGGAAGAAATTGAAACGCTGACAGAAGCTGGCGTTCCCTTCCGCATTATTCCCGGTATTTCTGCCGCCAATGGGTGCGCGGCCTATGCGGGCATTCCGCTCACGCACCGGGATTGTGCTCAGGCCTGCCTGTTTATTACCGGCCATGCCAAAGCCGACGGCACGCTGGATCTGGCGTGGGAAACCATCGCCCTGCGCAGCCAGACAGTGGTGATTTATATGGGGCTGACCATGCTGCCTCTGCTCTGCGCACAGTTGACCACGCATGGCCTGCCCGCCGACTGGCCCGCCGCAATTGTAGAACGCGGCACCACACCGCAGCAGCGCGTTATTACCGGCACCCTCAGCACACTGCCCGAACAGGCCGTTGCGGGAAAAGTGACCAGCCCTGCCTTGGTCATTATTGGCGAAGTTGTGCGCCATCGGGTGTGTCCAATGCCTTTGCGGCCATAACAACTGCGTGACTTGGGTTGAAATCCGCTTACTCTTTTACATGACGAAATAAGAGGATTTTTTCCAATTTTTCAACCTGACAACACCTATCCTGACATAGCTCCCATCCAACAAACGCACACGAAAACGGGAGCATTCAGAGCTTCTTTTGAACCAATTCCGTTATAACACAAGAAGCGGTCACTCATAACACCCTGAGAACAAACATAATCTTTCATAAACAACGCAATGCGACCTGCTTGCAGTGCATGCGTGCCTCCTAAACGCTTCAGGCATCGAACGCTTGCCCTCTACCCGGATTATCCCTCTTGCTTCTCCCGCTCCCCTTAACGCAGCCCCTTGTCGAACAAAAAAACCTCTGTGGTCAGGTGTTGACGGAGCGGAGCCCGATCTCTCAGAGATAGCGAACGACGCGAAGGAGCAGACTTTTATGGCATCGAGAAAACGGGCACTTTTTTTACCTGTTGTTGTAACAACCGTTGCCTGTGCGCCGTTTGCAACCGCGCCGTTTGCTCTGGCAGACGACTATAGTGACCTGCTGGACATCCTGCAGCTCAAAGGCAGCCTGACCAAGCATGAGCACGACACCCTTCTTGCCAAACATCTGAGCCATACAGCCGCCACAACGCCGCGTGTGGCCCCTGCGCGCTCAGCACACCCTGTGCGCACCGCCAGCGTCTCTGGCGCGCACCACGCCGCGCAGGGTGGGCATACGGTTGGCTCTGGCTATGAAGACGGCATCCGGTTTGACCCCGGAGCGCCGGACGAGACCTCTTCCCGTGCAGAACTAGCCGCAAACCGTGCCGAGGCCAGCGCCCGCTCCGCACAGGAGGCCATGCTCTCCACCAAAGATGCTTTGAACAGCAACAGCATTGTCCGGGTTGCCAAGTATGTTCCCGGCAAGGGGCTGACCTTCAAGGCAGGGCCGATCGACATCAACTTCTCCGGCTTTGTAAATGGGTTTTACACCTTCAACAGCCCGGCTGGTGGCCGCCCGGTAGCGGGTGGTGTGTCAACCGGCTCCAGCGGGTTTGATTCGTCTTCCGTGCGTAACGGCCTGCTGCCCGCAGGCTTTATCCTCAAGCTCAGCACGACGCAGTCCGGCATTGATATGTCGGCAGTCCTCGGCATGTATCCGGGTGTCGATAACGCCAAGAACGGGGCCTTCAACGCCAATACCGGCGGCAGCCCGGTCGGGCTTGGCACCGCTGGCATCGATCTGCGTCAGGTTTACGTCACAGTCGGCACCAAGGCCGTCGGGACGTTCAAGTTCGGGCGTGACCTCGCCATTTTCGGCAGCGATGCCATCCTGAACGATGCCACCCTGCTCAGCGTTGGCTCCACCGGCAGCAATGCCGCCCCAGGCAATACCTCGCTGGGCCGTATTGGTGTTGGTTATGTGTATGCGGACTGGATTCCGCAGATTTCTTACGTCTCCCCCAAATTCCACGGTTTGCAGGGCTCCGTTGGCGTCTTCCAGCCGCTTGATGAATTCAACTTTGCCGGGGGTGATTCCTCTGGTCGCGCGCTGTCTGCCTCTTCCACCCAGCATTCCTCCCCCATGGTGCAGGGCAAAGGCACGTATGACTTCACCATTGGCGGTGTGCAGACACGCATCTGGGCCAGCTTCCTTGTGCAGCATCAGCAGGGCCTGACCAGTCCGGATCTGGATGCCAGCAGCCGTCGCGGCGCGATGGTGGAAGCCGGAGAAATTGGCACCAAAGTGACCTATAAGGGCTTTCAGGGCGTCGCGTATTACTACCGTGGCAGCGGGCTGGGCACCACGGGCCTGTTCTTTGACGGCATTGCCAATAACGGCCGCAAGCGCGCGTCCGAGGGCTATTACGTGCAGGCCATGTATAACTTCACCAAAAAGTTCAAGCTGGTGGGAAGTTACGGCGTCAGCAATCTCTATCAGGCACCGGGGGAAAACAGCACCCTGCTGGTACGCCGCAATCAGTCCGAAGTGGGCGCAGCCTTTTACAGCCTGACCGACTGGCTGAATCTTGTGGCTGAATACGCTCATACGGAATCCGCCGCCCACGGTCCCGACAAGGAAAGCGACAACTCTGCTTCAGGTGGTGTCATCCTTCTGTTCTGAGGCAGCCGGCTTTTTCTGAAACATTCTCGCCCCCGTAACGTTGGAAAAAAGTATGCGTCCTGCCTTTGTGGTCGATAAGACCCGAAGGCAGCTCTACGCCTCTGATTTTTGTATTTTTCCAAGGATCCGCGAGATTATGCCCACCGCTCCTCTTCTTGCCCTGAACGACAGTCACGAAATTCCTGCGTTGGGGTTTGGCACTTACCCCATGAATGATCAGGAAGTGGAAGCGGCTGTGCAGGCCGCTCTGCTCATCGGCTATCGCCTGATTGATACAGCTGCCAGATACGGAAACGAAACCGGTGTTGGCCACGCCCTAAAAGATACTGATGTTGAAAGAAAAGACATCTTCCTCGCCACCAAACTGCGCGGAGCTGATCAGGGGTATGATGCCACCCTGAAGGGACTGGATGGCAGCCTTCAGCGGCTGAATGTGAACTATGTGGACCTTTACCTCATCCACTGGCCCCTGCCGGAGAAAGACCTGTATGTGGAAAGCTGGAAGGCGATGATTGCGGCCCAGAAAGATGGTAAAATCCGCTCCATCGGTGTCTCCAACTTCAAGCCGGCCCATCTGGAGCGACTTATTCAGGAAACAGGCGTCGCGCCCGCCGTCAATCAGATTGAACTTCACGCAGATTTCCAGCAGGCCGATATGCGCCGCTTCAACGCACAGCATGGCATCCTGACGCAAGGGTGGCGGCCTCTTGGCAAGAATCTGATGGATAACCCGGTTATTGTAGCGCTTGCTGAGAAGCATAATCGCACACCAGCCCAGATCATGCTGCGCTGGTTTACCCAGAATGACATTATCCCCATCCCCAAATCCAGCAACCCGGACCGGATGCGCGCCAACCTGAATATTTTCAACTTCACGCTGGATGACAGTGACCTCGCAGCCTTTGCCGGTCTGGAAGCAGGAAACCGACTGGGAGGCGATCCGGACACACATGCGGAAGAATAATTTTTTATACACCTTCGGGCTGACTTATCTGGCTATCTGAAGGAGACAATCCGGCCTGTGGCGGGCGTCTCCGCAGCTCCAGCTCCTTCAGGCTGGAGCCCACGCAGTCTTCTAACCCCATCATTCTGCACAAGAGAGGTGTTGCTCTGACATGGGGACGGGGTAGATAAGACAGATATGACCGTCAGTTCATTTCCATCATGGTTGAAGGCGCGCGTGTCCACACTGGACCGCTACGTGTTTCATCAGCTTCTGATAGCCCTGCTGGCCACCACCGGCGGGCTGGCGGCTCTCATCTGGCTGATGCAGTCGCTGCGCTTTGTCTCGCTGGTGGTAGATCGCGGGTTGTCGCTGCGGGTCTTTATTGAACTGACCAGCCTGCTCATCCCCTCCTTTGTGGCGGTTGTGCTGCCCATCACCACCTTTGTAGTCAGCCTGTTTGTGTATCAACGCCTTGCTGGTGACCGCGAATTGACGGTGATGCGGGCCGCGGGCCTTTCCCCTGTTGCTCTGGCCCGCCCTGGCCTGACCTGCGCCATCATGGCGACCCTTGCCGGGTTCCTGCTCAATTTGTGGATTGTGCCCACGTCCTACCACCACTTCCGGCAGTTTGAATTCCAGATCCGGAACAAGATGGCGGCCTTCATGTTGCAGGAAGGCGTCTTCACAAAAGTTTCCGATGTGATGACCGTCTACATCCGTGAACGCAGCCACGACGGCACTCTGCATGGCATTGTTGTGGAAGATGACCGGCAGCCCAATAACCGTGCGACAATTCTGGCCAATCGCGGCACCATGATGATTGTCGACGATACCCCGCGCGTAATACTGTATGACGGCTCCCGTCAGGTGATCGACCACAAAACGGGGCGTCTCGATATGCTGGTTTTTAAACAGGATTCCATGGACCTTTCCTCATCTCACCAAGAGGATGCGCGTTTCCGCGATGCCGCGGAAATGTCGCTGCATGAACTGCTTAGCCCGGACCCTAAAGATGTTTCCCCCCGTGATGTCGGCAAGTTCAAGGTTGAAGGCTGGCGCAGGCTGACCTCGCCACTGACCTGCTTCTCCTTTGCTATGGTGGGCCTGTTTGCCGTGCTGCGCGGTGTGTTCTCACGCCATGGCAATATAAAACGCCCATTGGGAGCGGTCCTGAGCGTGGTCGGGTTACTGGCATTCAATCTGCTGCTGCAAAATCTTGCCAGCAGGAATATGGTGCTTATTCCGCTCATTCCGCTGGTGGCTGTGCTGCCCGGCCTGGTGTGTGCGGCCATCCTGTTCGTGCCGGAGCTCCGCTCTGCTAACCGCTCGCGCACGGTCTGAGGAAGAACGCACCGCTTATGGTTGTCTCCGTTACTCTCTCGCTCTACATCGCGCGCCAGTTTGTGTTTTCTGTTCTGGCTATGATTGCATCCCTGACCGGAATTGTCTGCCTGTTCGACTTTATCGACCTGCTGCGCCGCGTCGCGACCAAACCTGATGTTTCCACCAATGTGGTGACGGAAATTGCCGGGCTCCACGTCCCTTACTTTGCGGTAGAAATCCTGCCGTTCGGCATTCTTCTCGGCGGCATTATCTGCTTCTGGAGGCTCACCCGTTCATCAGAACTTGTCGTAGCCCGTGCCGCAGGCATTTCTGCATGGCAGTTTCTGGCAGGCCCTCTGGCCTGCGCCATGCTCATTGGGACCATTGCTACCGGGCTGATCTCCCCGCTATCTTCCGCCATGTATCGACGGGCGGAAGAGCTGGACCAGCAGTATCTACGCACCGGCGGCGGTCCGCTCAGCCTCTCCAGCGGGTCACTCTGGTTGCGGCAGTCGGACAGCCAGTATGACCCCAAAGGTGTTGCCATCCTGCATGCCCGAGGGGTGCAGTTGCAGAAAAATGTTTTGCACATTCAGGATGTCAGTGTCTTCCGGCTGGACCATGACGCCAAGCTGGTCATGCGAATCGAAGCACCGGATGGCGTGCTGGGTGACCATATCTGGGAGTTGAAAAATGCTCAGGTGGTCCGCCCAAACGAAATTCTTCACTCTGTCGGATTGATGGCGCTACCAACAGATCTGACTGTTACCCGCGTGCAGGAAAGTTTTTCCTCTCCTGAAACGCTTTCTGTCTGGGCACTGCCCAGCTTTATCGCACTACTGGACCGTTCAGGGTTTTCTTCCATCAGGCACCGGATTCACTTCCAGTCTCTGCTCGCACTCCCTATGCTGGCAGGCACTATGGCTCTGGTAGCAGCAGGTTTTTCCATGCGCCCAACACGGCGTGGCGGCGTGGCCCAGATGATCGGGTCTGGCGTTGCGGCGGGATTTCTGCTTTTCACGGTGTCCAAAGTCGCGGAGCAGTTTGGTAACTCCGGTGCCCTTCCCCCCGTTCTGGCGGCGTGGGCACCAACAGTTGCCGGGCTTTGCCTCGCCATTTCGCTGCTGCTTCATCTGGAGGATGGCTGATTGACCGTGGCCTCTCGGCCTTCCCGCATCCGGCTTTTACATCGCCGACGCACGCTTGCTGCCGCCACGGCGCTGGGAGGCATGGCAGCGTACATTCTGGTGGTGCCCCCCCGGGCGGCGCATGCCCAGTTTCGTCCGCAACCCATGCATCTGAATACAGGCGCCAAAACCTCGCCGGATGAACCAGCGACCTTCCAGGCCGACAGCGTTGACTATGATGATCACGCCAACACTGTAACATGGACCGGCAACGTGCAGGTCTGGCAGGGTGATCACGTTCTGCGGGCTGACAAGATTATTTTTGACCGTGACACCGGCATTGTTGCTGCACGCGGCAATGTGGCCACCATCCAGTCGGATGGCTCCGTCATGTATGCCAATTATGCGGAACTGACTGGCAACATGCGTGACGGCATCATGCTGCACGTTAACGCCAGACTACCGGAAAACGCCAAACTGGCCGCCAACGGCATGCGACGCACGGGTGGCAAGGTTAACGTCATGAGCCGCGCGGTCTACACAGCCTGCGAAATCTGCGCAAAAGACAAGACACGTGCGCCATTCTGGCAGTTCCGCGCTTATGATGCCACGCAGGATCTGGAGCATGAGCGGATCGATTTCCGGGATACGTATATCGATATCTTCGGCGTTCCGGTGCTGTATCTGCCTTACTTCTCCATGACGGACCCGTCATCCAAACGGCACAGTGGCTTCCTCATGCCCGGCATTACCCCGCATGACCGCTATCTGGGCACTTACTTCACCATCCCCTATTACTGGGTGGTGGATGACAGTTCGGACGTTACCGTGCAGGCGCTGTTTTCCACCAAAACCGGGCCACAGCTCAGCGCGCAGTACAGAAAGCTTTTCAACTTCGGGATGCTGAATGTGCAGGGAGGCATCGCTTACGATACCCACCGGTCTGACAGCTATACCAACGGCTTTGGTGAGCCTGTAGGACGCGGCAATGGCCATGGCATGCAGGGCTATATTTTTGCCAACGGCCAGTTCTCCATCAACAAACACTGGCGCGCTGGGGCCAACGTCAATCTGGCCACCTCTGCTGACTATATGCGCGACTACCGTGTTCAGGGGTATGGGTCTGATACCCTGAATTCCAATGCCTACCTGGAAGGCTTTGGCACCGGCGCTTACAGCCGCGTCGACGCGCAGTACTATCAGGGCCTGAACCAGGGTGTTATTCGTAACAGCGATCTGCCATTCGTGCTGCCGCGCTACACCTACAGCTTCCTGAGCCAGCCCGATGCATGGGGTGGTCGGTTTGGCATGTCCACAACAGACTTCAACGTACGCCGTCAAAACGGCACGTCTGACATGCGCGGCCAGCTTGCGTTGAACTGGGACCGCCCCTTTACCAACCGCCTTGGCCAGAAGTTCCTGCTGACCTTGCACCTTGATTCCATGGTCTACCGCGCTCGCAAGCTCTACCAGCAGCCTAACTATTACAAAACTGCTCAGACCGCTGTCAGCGGGCAGGTTCTGCCGACCATCGCGCTGAAAACCAACTGGCCGTTTGTTCGTACTTTTGAACATGGCCGCGGCACACAGGTTCTCGAACCGATTGTGCAGGCCATTTACGCCCCCAATACCGGAGCGGGCACGAACGATAACATTCCGAACGAAGACAGCCTCGCCTACGAGTTCACGGACTCAACGCTGTTCTCCCTCAATCGCTATCAGGGCACGGACAGGCTGGATGGTGGCCTGCGCGGCAACGTCGGTGTGCACGCAAACTGGACGTGGGACGGGCATGAAATCGACCTTCTGGCCGGTGGAAGCTTCCAGGAACATATTACTCAGGACCGGCTGCCGTATTCCGGCCTGAACCACCATGCATCTGACGTGGTGGCTCGCGCCCGCGTAGTTCCCAACCAGTATTTCGACTTTACCGCCCGTATGCGGCTGAACCCCTATACATCCCAGTTTGACTTCGGGGATGCTCTGTTCAGCGTCGGGGTACCGCATTTCCGCATCCGTGGCGGTTATGTTTATGAACCCGTTACCCCATACTACTATTACGCAACGGATTACCGGTCTTCCGGCCCGACCCAGCTCTACTACGTGCGCACCAATGAGCTGAGTGGTGGCTTCTCAACGGACTGGGCCAACTGGCATCTGTCCGCCTTTGCCCGCCGCAGTCTCTCACGCAAGGAATTCGTCTCTCTGGGTGGCGATGTCGGGTATAGCAACGACTGCTTCGGCCTTGATTTCATGTATCTCAAACAATACACGTCCATCGGTGGCCAGCAGCGTAACTCGACTTATCTGTTCACTGTCAGCTTTAAAACGCTGGGAGCGTTTGGTCTGAAATGAGAACTGCTTCAAAAATTGCACAGTCTCCGGTATCAGAGATTGTTCTCCTTCTCCGGCAGAAAGCTGAAAGACTGTCCTGCATGCGTCTGCGCTCTCTTACTCTGGCCTGCTCCCTTACGGCTCTGACCCTGACCTCTGTGGCGCATGCTGCGGCCCATACCAGGCCGCAATCAGCATCAGCCTCACCAGCTAAAGCTCCCAAAGCACCAGAACCGGATGACATGATTATTGCCGTGGTCAACGGGATCCCGCTGACAAAGCGCGATGTTGATAATCGTGGCAAGCTGTTCGCGCTATCTACAGGTCTGCCTGTCAATCAGGAACTTATGGACCGCCTGCGTCCGCAGATCATCCGTCAGTTGATTGATGAGCGCCTGCGCACGCAGGAAATTCTAACCCGGCATATTAACATCCCCCCCGAGCAGATTGCTGCGGCCATTACAGGCATTGAGCGCCGCAATGGCATGCCGGAAAATGCCCTGCGTGACCGTCTGGCGCAGGATGGGGTGTCCCTCACTACTCTGATCGACCAGATCCGTGTTCAGATTGGCTGGGTGCAGGTGCTGCGTCAGGAACTGGGGTCGCATGGCCGTGTTTCCACACGGGAAATCGCGCAGCGCGAAGAGGCTTTGAAGCGACAGGATGGGCGGACCGAATTCAATCTGAGCGAAATCTTCGTGAAGGTGGAAGACCCCCGCCATGCCGAGGATGAGCTTGCCTTTACCAACACCGTTATTCAGGAACTGCGCAAAGGTGCACCTTTCCCCATTGTGGCGGCCCAGTTCTCCCAGAGCCAGACAGCCCTGGATGGCGGCTCAATGGGCTGGGTGCAGGAAGATGAACTGGATCCGTCAGTCATTGCAATGATCCAGCAGATGCCGGTCGGTGCTGGTGCCATCTCCAACCCCATCAAGGTTCCCGGCGGGTTTGTGATTATCACGGTCAACGGTAAGCGCATCATCGGTCATCAGCCTGGGCATGTCATCACCATCCGTCAGGCGTTCCTGCCGTTTGAAACACCGCTGAATCCGGAACATGTGACACCCCAGCAGCAGCAAGCTTTGCAAAAAGCCATGAAAATTACGCAAACTGTTAACACCTGCGATGCAATGGCTGCCATCAACAAAGAAAACGGTGAAAAACGCCCGACTGATCCCGGTGAGCTCCAGCTGGAACGCATGAACGAGCAGATGCGCAACCTGCTCGACACCCTGCCGCTGAACAAAGTATCTCGCCCACTGGTCTCGACGGACGGTATTGACCTGATCATGGTCTGTTCGAAAAAAGATAAGAACTTTGCCGACCGCTCACCCAGCGAAATTGCTGATCAGCTGATGAACGAGCGCGTGGAACAGACCGCGCGCCAGCTGGACAGTGATCTGCACCGTAAGGCGATGATCGACATGCGCATCAAACTGAAGGGCGTATGACGTCTCTCGATAATCTTGAAAGCCTGCGGGACGTTATCAGCCGTCACGGGCTGGATGCCCGTAAGGCCCTTGGTCAACACTTCCTTCTTGATCCTGACATTACCAACCGCATAGCGGCTCTGCCCGGATCTCTGGACGGTCGGCATGTGGTGGAAGTTGGCCCCGGCCCCGGTGGGCTGACGCGGTCTTTGCTCGGCACCAAAGCGGCCTCAGTCACTGCGGTGGAAGTTGATACGCGCGCGGCAGACATCATCCGTGAGCTTATCCCCTTTTACCCCGACCGCCTGAAGCTGGTGGAAGCAGATGCCCTTAAACAGGACCTGACAACCCTGTGCCCGGCCCCCCGGCATATTGTTGCCAACCTACCTTATAACGTTGCCACCCCCCTGCTGGTGGGTTGGCTACGTCAGGGCAAGGCGTGGGAACGGCTGACCCTCATGTTCCAGCTTGAGGTTGCCGAACGGATTTGCGCAGCGCCGGGATCATCCCATTACGGGCGGCTGGGCATTCTGGCGCAGTGGTGTGCGCGATGCGATATTGTGATGAAGCTGCCGCCGGGGGCTTTTTCCCCGCCTCCTGCCGTCTGGTCTGCCGTGGCCTGCCTGACGCCACATGCTGAACAACCGGATCCCGCTTTATTTAAGGCTATGGAACGGGTGACTGCCGCCGCCTTTGGTCAGCGCCGCAAGATGCTGCGTGGCTCTCTGAAAGGCCTGCACGGCGAGCGTCTTCTGGCCGAAACCGGCATTGATGGCACGCGCCGCGCTGAAACGCTGACCATCCCAGAGTTTGACAGCCTTGCCCGTGCCCATCTGGCTCATTCGAATAAAGGCTGAATGGGGCCAAAAGCTACGATCCTGCTTTTGAACACGCGCCTGAGCCTCTTTGTCATATAAAAAAAGCGCCCACTCCAAACTGGAGCAGGCGCTTTTTTTATTTAAGACCGAGAATGGACGGCGACAGAAACGGTTTCCGTCACGCAGCCCCTTCCGCTTCCCCCATGTAATCCCGCGTGAGCGGCACTGCATCAATGGAACGGGAAATCTGCATCTGGAAATTCATGTGCCCCTGCACGCGGAACGAAAGCTCTGCCGCATCCAGATAGAACTCGAACATCCGAGCAAAGCGTTCATCATACAGCGCCACAGCCTTAGCCCGGTTTGCTGCAAAACGCTCCCGCCAGATGGAAAGAGTTTTTGCGTAATGCAGACGCAGAATTTCACAATCTGTCACCCACAGGCCAGACCGTTCGACTGCGGCAAAGGCCTCGCTGAGAGAGGGTGAATAGCCACCTGGGAAAATATACTTGTTGATCCAAGGGTTTGTGGTGCCGGGGCCATCATTCCGCCCGATGGAATGCAGAAGAGCCACGCCATCATCTGTCAGGCTGCTTTTGAGCGTTTCAAAAAACTGGTGGTAATGCTTCACGCCCACATGCTCGAACATGCCAACCGAGACAATCCGGTCAAACCGCCGATGAAGGTTGCGGTAGTCGAGCATTTCAAAGCGTACACACCCTTCCAGCCCTTCTTCCTTCGCACGACGGCGAGCAATGGTCAGTTGTTCTTCAGAGAGCGTGATACCAGTGACAATCGCGCCATAATCCCGCGCCAGCGTTAGCGCCATACCGCCCCAGCCACAGCCGATATCCAGCACTTCAAGCCCCGGCTTGTTCAGCAGCAGCTTGGCGGCAATATGTTTTTTCTTGGCCTCCTGCGCCTCATCCAGCGTTTCGTCCCCACGGCGGAAATACGCGCAGGAATATTGCCGGTCCTTGTCCAGAAACAGGTCATACAAGCGGCTATCAAGATCATAATGATGCGCCACATTCTGCCGTGCACGTTTGATCGGGTTGAACTGAATCCAGCTGCGGCAGGCATAGCGGAATGTGCTGGCAACCTGCTCCGGCAAATGGCCGGGAGACATGGCGTTAAGCATCAGCAGGTCCAGCAACTGATACAGCGTGCAGTCCAGCGGCTGAATACCGCCATTCATGTAGCCTTCCCCAAAACCAAGGCCGGGGTTAAGGGCCAGAGCACGCACGCTGGCGTTATCCAGCAGCTTCATTCCAGCCTCAGCACCGGGTTTGCTGCCGCTATAATGGGTCCGGCTCCCATCAGGCCAGACGACGTGCAGCTGCCCTGAAGAAATAAAGTGCCGTAATATCCGGTCCAGAATTCTGTTCATGCACTACTCCATCGTGGTGCTAAAAGGCTTATGATAAAACACAAAAAAGGGCCCGGAAATACTTCCCGGACCCCTTTCAAAGCATGAGAGAAAAAAGACGACGATCAGGCGTCGGCTTTGTTTTCTTCTTCTGCAGGTGCTTCCGCATCTTCAGCGACAATTTCGCCTTCGATTACGGCGTCATCACCAGCAATTTCTGCTTCTTCTTCAACGCTAACGGCTTCACCGCGTGCCTGACGCTCAGCTTCTTCAGCAGAACGGGCAACGTTGACGATAACCGGCACGACCACTTCCGGATGCAGTGCAACCTTAACATCATACAGACCAAGGGACTTGATCGGATGCGGCAGGTAGACCTGCTGGCGGGAAATGGTGAAACCAGCTTCCGTTACAGCCTGTGCAACGTCACGGGTGGACACGGACCCATACAGGCTCCCGCTGTCACCAGCCTGGCGGATCAGCACAACGGCCAGACCCTCCATGCGCTCGGAGAGGCGCTCGGCTTCTTCACGACGTTTAATGTTCTGTGCCTCAAGCTGGGCGCGTTCGCGGTCAAACCGTGAACGGTTGGCTTCGTTTGCACGAATAGCCTTGCCCTGCGGCAGCAGGAAGTTACGGGCATAACCCGGACGAACCTTCACCACGTCGCCCATCTGACCCAGATGTTCAACGCGCTGAAGCAGGATCACTTCTGTAGCAGCCATGATCGCCCTCTCAGCTCATCACGTAGGGAAGCAGAGCAAGGAAGCGGGCGCGCTTAATAGCCTGGGCCAACTCGCGCTGCTTCTTTGCGGAAACCGCCGTAATACGGCTCGGCACGATCTTGCCACGTTCGGACAGGAAACGGCTCAGCAGACGTACGTCCTTGTAGTCGATCTTCGGCGCATTCGGGCCAGAGAACGGGCAGGACTTACGACGACGGTAGAACGGACGACGTGCACCTACGGCAGGACGGCGTGCGGCGGGATTGATTTCGGTCGTTTCAGACATGCTGCTCACTCCGCTTCGGTGCCAGCGGCTTCAGCCGGCTTTTCATCACGAGCGCGATATTCTTCACGATCTTCGGAAGAACGACGACCACGGCCGCTTTCAAAGCGTCCGGTCGGCTTCGGGCCACGGAAACCACGATCACCACGGTCATCACTCTTACGAGCAAGAACGGGAGACGGAGCTTCATCAATTTCATCAACGCGCAGCGCCAGGAGACGCAGAACGTCTTCATTGATGGCGAGCTGACGCTCGATTTCCTTGAGCATTTCAGCTTTCATCTCAAGACCGAGCAGGACGTAATGGCCCTTACGGTTTTTCTTGATACGATAAGCCAGAGTGCGCAGACCCCAGTATTCGCGCTTCTTGACGGAACCGCCATCAGCTTCGATCTGAGCAACAACGCCGTCGATGATCGCATCGACCTGCTGCTGGGAAATGTCATTACGTGCAATAAGCACGGTCTCGTAAAGTGGCATGGGTACTCCCTTCGGATCGTATCAACCCAACTGCGCCAGACCGTTCCGGCAAGCAGCGTCCTGCATAAACAGAGATATAGGTATAGCCGGAGCGATGCCGCGCACCCGGCAGGGAAGATGGCGTGTCAACCACATTTTCGGGCAGAAGGCAAGGACTTCAGGCCAGAAATCTCTCAGGAATTGTCAGGCCAAGCCTGTTAGGCACATCCCAGGTTTCTTCAACCGTGCGCACAACCTCAAACCCCACCTGCTGATACAGCGGCAGAGCGCGCGGATGGTCGGCTGTGCAGGTATTAACACGCAGGCACAGCGGACCAAGCGCCCAAGCCTGGCGGATTGCCATATCCAGAAACGCACGCCCCACACCCTGCCCTATGGCTTCCGGGAACAGGCCGAAATAGGACAGATTGATATCATGTGGGTTGAACAGGTTGAGTTCGTAAAAGCCGCGCACGGTCTGCCCCTGCATCAGCAAGCCAATGCTGACAGGCCCATGCTCCAGAAAATGAGCCAGATCAGCATCTGAGGCTGCCTGACGCATCCACCAGCAATACTGCCGCCCGACCCTGTCCTGCACCATGCGGTACGTCGCAACGTCTGGCCGTGCCTCAGTCTCAACCGACCAGCCTTCCGGCAGGGTACGGCCTTCTCCGGCGGGGGAGCGCAGCATCCGCATGAAGGTGACGTCCACCTTCATGCGTGTCACAGGCTCAGCCTGCCGGATTGAGACCTCAGTTATCATCCAGGAAGGACCGGAGCTTACGGCTGCGGCTGGGATGCTTGAGCTTACGCAGAGCCTTGGCTTCAATCTGACGAATACGCTCACGGGTCACGTTAAACTGCTGACCAACTTCTTCCAGCGTATGATCCGTGTTCATCCCGATACCAAAGCGCATACGCAGCACGCGCTCTTCACGCGGGGTGAGTGAGGCCAGCACACGGGTTGTGGCTTCACGCAGGTTGGTCTGAATGGCGGCATCCAGCGGGATAATTGCAGTTTTATCCTCAATGAAGTCACCCAGATGGCTGTCTTCCTCATCCCCGATCGGGGTTTCCAGAGAAATCGGCTCTTTGGCAATCTTGAGAACTTTCCGCACTTTTTCCAGCGGCATCCCCAGCTTTTCAGCCAGCTCTTCCGGTGCAGGTTCCCGCCCGATCTCATGCAACATCTGGCGAGAGGTCCGCACCAGCTTGTTGATGGTCTCGATCATATGGACCGGAATACGAATGGTCCGCGCCTGATCCGCGATGGAGCGGGTAATCGCCTGACGGATCCACCATGTGGCGTAGGTGGAGAACTTGTAGCCACGGCGGTATTCAAACTTATCCACCGCCTTCATCAGGCCGATATTGCCTTCCTGAATCAGATCAAGGAACTGAAGGCCACGGTTGGTGTATTTCTTGGCAATGGAAATAACCAGCCGCAGGTTGGCTTCAATCATTTCCTTTTTGGCACGCGCAGAATCACGCTCACCACGAGCAACGGTGGCGTAAACGCGACGGAACTCACCAATCGGCAGACCGGTATCCTGCGCCAGTTCAGCCACCTGATTACGCAGAGCAATCACGGTTTCAGAATGTTTGGCGACAAAGTTTTTCCAAGATTTACCGGACAGCGCGGAAACCATGTCCATCCACGCCGGGTCCAACTCACGCCCACGATATTTCAGCAGGAAGTCTTCACGCGAAACGCGGCAGCTTTCTGCCAGACGCAGCATGCGGCCTTCCAGCACATTCAGGTTCCGGAACAGTTCCTTGAGCTGGATAACCAGATCTTCAATCCGGTTGTTGTGCAGGTGAACCTGCTCAACCTTACCCACCAGTTCATCACGCAGGGCCGCATAGATCTTTTCAGACCGGTCCTGCACTTCCTCACCCGTGGTCAGCACATCAATACGTTTGACCTGAAGTTTGCGCAGCTTCTCGTAAAGCGGCTCAATTTCTTCAAAATGCGCGAGAATTTCCGGCTTCAGCTTTTCTTCCAGCGCAGAGAGAGACAGGCCACTGCCTTCCCCTTCAACCTCGCCTTCGGCTTCGTTTTCAGGCTCTTCAGCCTCTTCACCTTCGGTCTCTGCGCTTTCAAAGGCGTCACCGCTGCCCTCTTCCCCCATGGGTTGGGTTGCGGCCTGCATGGCCTCCAGGTCCACGATGTCACGCAGCAGCATTTCATTGCTGCGGATCTTTTCATGCCAGGAAATAATGGCACGGAACGTCAGCGGACTTTCGCACAGGCCGCCAATCATTTCATCGCGGCCAGCTTCAATGCGCTTGGCAATGGCAATCTCACCCTCGCGGGAGAGCAGTTCCACTGTACCCATTTCGCGCAGATACATACGCACGGGATCATCCGTACGGCCGATATTTTCTGCGTTGACGTTGCCGGTTACTGTTTCAGCTTCCGCTCCAGCCTCTTCAGCTTCTTCCTCGGCGTCTTCACCTTCGGCTTTTTCAGCTTTCTGAGACTCGGCTTCGTCGTTCTCTTCGTTCTCAACGACCTGAATACCCATTTCGGACAACATCGCCATGATGTCCTCAATCTGCTCGGAGGACATCTTGTCCTGAGGCAGCACGGCATTCAGCTCGTCAAACGTGATATACCCGCGCTCACGCCCCTTCGCGATCAGTTTTTTGACCGCGGCAGACTGCGTGTCCAGAGTGGTCGTGTCACCATCCTGCTCAGCTGAGTGCGCTCCGTTACCCGATGCTGTCTTTGTTGCCATGCCAAACCTGCTCCTCACCCGCCTGCATTCTGACAAGATGCAGAACGACCAGCTCAACACAAATTGTTCAGTTTTCCAGGGCGGGCAGGACGTGGGATATACTGCCCCCGAAGTCAAGAGGAACGCGGGCCGAACATTCCCCACGCCTCATAGAAACTACTCGTCCATCTCCCCACGCCGCAGTGCCGCCAAAGCTTCCAGCCTTGGCTGTAACCGCTTCCATTCCGCCATATCTGCCCCATCCTGTGCGAAGCGCGCAACCTCCTGCTGCACTTCTTTTTGGAACTGACCAAAATTTAGTAATCCGTAAAAATGCCACCACTGTGTTCTTATGGCCACAGCGAGTGAGGTATCTTTTTCTTCCAGATTCAAGGGCAAAGCCCCTTCTGTCAGTACATTCCGCACAAGCACTTCCTCTTCCTGCCCGGCCAGTGTGTCCAGCAGTGCCTTGCCATCTTCAGGCAATAAACCTTCCGCTGAAAGGTCGAGAAGCAGGGCACGGACCTCAGAATAGTCATCGGGCAGGCTGAGCCGGCAGAGCGCTTCCTCCACCTCCGTCACAAGCTCCGGGTAGCGCAACAGGAGGGCAAGAAGAATGCGTTGCCGCTCCCGGATGGGGTCCACACGTGAGGGCTGGGTGTCCTGCGGCACACGGCTGCCGCTCCCTCCGCCAGAAGTACGTGCGCCCCCAATGGCCCCGCCTCCCTTTTTCCGCCGGAAGGTTTCAAAAAACCGATCCAGCAGCGTGGAGCGATATTCCGCTGCCAAATTACGTTCAGGGATAAGAGCCGCCGCTTCCACCAGTTTGCGCCGCAAGGCCGCCCGCTCTTCCGGCCCCGGATTACTCACCCCGGCGGACAGAAGATCAAACAGCACATCAGAAAGCGGGCTGGCCGAGGCAAACATATCCCCCACCGCTTGCGCGCCGCGTGTGCTCACCAGACTATCCGGGTCTTCCCCTTCCGGCAGCATGCACAGACGCAGTGATCGCTCGTCCGTTAACAATGGCAGAGCAGTCTCCGCCGCACGGGCTGCCGCGCGCCGTCCGGCGGCATCACCGTCAAAACACAGCACAGGCGCCCGGTCGACCTGCCACAGCACATCCAGCTGCTCAGGGGTCAGCGCTGTGCCCAGTGGCGCCACAGCACCGCAAAAACCGGCCTGATGCAGGGCAATGACATCCATATACCCTTCAACCACCACCAGATCAGTCACCGGCACGCCTTTGGGCCGGGGCGCTCGCACGGCAGCGCGCGCCCGATCCAGCCCGAACAGCAGACGCCGCTTGGAAAACAGCGCCGTTTCCGGGCCGTTCAGATATTTAGGCTGACCATCACCCAGAATACGGCCCCCGAAAGAAACCAGCCGTCCCTTCCTGTCCCGGATAGGAAAGGTCACACGCCCCCAGAACAACTCCCCTTTAGGGTGCCCGTCCTCATCCACACGCATCAGGCCAGCTTCAGCCATCATCTGCGGCGTCACACCTTTGCCTGCCAGAGCAGCCGTCAGGGTGCCGCGTCCGTCTGCGGCCCAGCCCAGCCCGAAGGTCTCAATTGTCTCGCGTGTCAGCCCACGGCCCAGCAGATAGTCCAGCCCGCCCCGCCCCGCAGGCGTATACAGCGCCGCAGACCAGATTTCCTGAACAAGCTCCAGCACATCCCCCAGAGAGCGGGTGTGCGCCACCTCTTCCTGAGAGCGTCGGTTATCCTTGGGCACGTCCAGCCCGACAGCAGAGGCCAGTTCATCCACCGCCTCCGGAAAGGTTTTACCTTCCATCTGCATGACAAAGGAGATGACATCCCCATGCACACCGCACCCAAAGCAGTGGAAATGATCATCATAAACATAAAAGGACGGTGTTTTTTCGCCGTGGAACGGGCAGCAGCCCTTCCAGTTCCTTCCCGAACGGGCGAGCTTGACCCTTCGCCCCACCACTGAAGACAGCGGGGTGCGCGCACGTAGCTCATCCAGGAACCCTGACTCAATTGCCATCGGCGGGTGATATCATTTTGTGTCTGATTCCAACACACACTCCGCCGCACGAATGAAAGAATGGCAAGGCTCTTACGAAAAAGACTACCAACAGCATTCAGGTTTTTTTGCTGACAGTGTGAGCAGAGTTTAAAAAGAAGACACTCCCCCTCTGCCACCAAATATTTTTTACCCCACAATGGGTTGAGCCAATAGATTTCCATACGAGACAACCTGCAGAACACACCGCGCGCCTGTCCTAAGGAATTTTCGATGGAAATATATGTCATCGAACTCGACCCACAGGACATAGAAAGCAATGTCGAAGCATTGTCCTGTATCCTCACCAAGAGCGTCAACGGCGGAGCGGCTATAAGCTTCATGGCTCCATTCTCCCAACAGGAGGCGGCTTGCTACTGGTCGAACGACGTTCTGCCAGAGGTCATGGCTGGACGACGAGTGCTTTTTGCAGGAGTGCGTGAAGGGCAAGTCGTAGGCACCGTGCAGCTTATTACTGCGATGCCCCCTAACCAGTCACATCGATGCGAAATAGCCAAAATGATCGTCCATCCCGACTTTCGACGATTAGGGGTCGGGCATCTCCTCATGACGCATGCACTTGATCGCGCCAGAGAGTTCGACAAGACCCTTGTAACATTGGATACGCGAAGCGGGGACGTTGCCGAGCCGCTATATGCCAAGCTCGGTTTCGAGATTGCGGGACACATCCCGGACTATGCCTGGAATCCCGATGGACGAGCGCGACACGCGACGACCTATATGTATCGACAGATATGAGAAACGATATTGGATGCCGTTACCCAGAAGGGTTGAAGAACCGTTGATTGAGGCCACGGTGTCCAGATTTTTGGCTCACTGAGACAGGTAGTGATGATCCTGAGTTATGGCTTTCGCTTTGCGTAGCGACACGGCCCGGAGCCGCGGCGCCACGCAGAGAAGCCGTTAGCTCAGGCGGGCTTTGACCACAGCGTTTGCACGGCCCATATCAAGGTTTGCACCAAATTTGGCTTTTAGCGCGGCCATGACCTTTCCCATATCCTTCATGGTTTCTGCGCCTGAGGCTGCAACGGCATCCGCCACGGCAGCTTCCAGTGCGGCAGCATCCATTTCAGGGGGCAAATAGCCACGGATTACGGCAATTTCCGCTTCTTCTTTTTCAGCAAGTTCCGGGCGACCGGCATCCCGATACATCGTTGCCGATTCGGTACGCGTCTTGATCATGCCACGCAGCGCAGACACCCCTTCGTCCTCGCTTACCCCTTCGCCACCTTTGGCGCGGCCCGCAATTTCAACATCCTTGAGTTTGGCTGTCATCATGCGGATCGTGCCCACACGCGCACTTTCTCCGGCTTTCATTGCCGTCTTGAGATCAGCCATCAGGCTTTCACGCAGGGACATAACCACTCATACTCCATATCATGCAGATCAGCGGCCACGCAGCATAAGGCGTGGCATGAAATCATCAGGTGGGAAGAAATTTCCCACTCCACTTTAAAACCGGCATACACGAGTGGGAAATTTCTTCCCACCTGCTGCGCAGGCTGCTAAATAATGCAGCACGGGAGGCACAGTCTTATCCTCATGCCTATTTCAATCGATACCATCATTGCCCGACTTGGCGGGGCAGATGCAACAGCACGCCTGACCGGCGTTGGCACGGAAGCCATTCGCAAATGGCGACAGGCTCAGGCCATTCCGTCCCGCCACTGGCCCGTTATTGCACGGGCCACAGGTCTTTCGCTGACAGATCTGGACCCCGCAAGCCCCACAGTCCCAGACCAGTCCTCCCCGGTGTCGGGAGGCAGCAAAACAGGAATACCCATGCCCGACGCCCGCCCGGACGGCGCTACAGCCGCCCTTGTTCTTGCAGACGGAACCATTCTGTGGGGAAAAGGCTTTGGTGCCTTCACGCAGACGCCAGCCCTTGGTGAAATATGCTTTTCCACCGGCATGACTGGTTATCAGGAAACGCTGACAGACCCGTCCTTTGCAGGGCAGATCATTACCTTCACCTTTCCGCATATCGGCAACGTGGGCACCACCCCGGAAGATGATGAAGCCCGGCGCATTTCAGCCCTTGGCCTTGTCACAAAGGAAGACCTAACGGAACCGGCCAACTGGCGCGCGACGGAAAGTCTGGATGCATGGCTAAAAATGCAAGGCGTGCCGGGCATTGCCGGGATTGATACCCGCTCCCTCACCCTGAAAATCCGTGACCACGGTGCACAGACAGCCGCTCTGTATTTCCCTGAAAACGGACAGTTTGATCTGACCGCTTTGCAGGACGCCACCCGCACATGGCCGGGGCTGGAAGGCATGGATCTGGCTAAAGCCGTGACCTGCAAAGCGCCTTACACCTGGAGCGAAAGCGTGTGGGAATGGCCAAAAGGCCCCCGCCCCGCACCGGAAAACCGTCGCAAGGTTGTTGCGGTTGATTACGGCGCAAAACGCAACATCCTGCGCTGCCTTGTTGCTGCGGGCTGTGATGTAACGGTTGTGCCCGCCACCACCACGGCCGAGGAAATTCTGGCTCTTAAGCCCGCTGGTGTTTTCCTCTCCAACGGCCCCGGCGACCCGGCTGCAACCGCAAGCTACGCCGTTCCCGCCATTCAGGGGGTGCTGAATGCTGGTCTGCCGCTGTTTGGTATCTGCCTTGGGCATCAGCTTCTGGCCCGCGCTCTGGGCGGCAAGACCTACAAGCTGGCCCGTGGCCACCGTGGTGCCAACCAGCCGGTGAAGGATCTGGCAACAGGCCGCGTGGAAATTACCAGCCAGAACCACGGCTTTGCGGTTGACGCAGAAAGCCTCCCTGACGACGCACACGTCACGCATGTCAGCCTGTTTGATGGCTCCAACGAAGGTCTGGCGTCCGACCGCTTCCCGGCGTTTTCCGTGCAGTATCACCCGGAAGCCAGCCCCGGCCCGTCTGACAGCTTCTATCTATTTGAACGGTTTGTGGCGCTGATTGATGCGCACGCCAGTAAGGACTGAACGCATCATGCCGAAACGGACAGATATCCGCTCCATCCTCATTATTGGCGCTGGTCCCATTGTCATCGGGCAGGCCTGCGAGTTCGACTATTCCGGCGCACAGGCCTGTAAGGCCCTGCGGGAAGAAGGCTACCGGGTTATTCTGGTCAACTCGAACCCCGCCACCATCATGACGGACCCCGGCCTTGCGGACGCCACTTACGTGGAGCCCATTACGCCGGAATGCGTTGAACGCATTATTCTTAAAGAAAAGCCGGACGCCATTCTGCCCACCATGGGCGGCCAGACGGCCCTGAACACCGCTATGGCGCTGGATGCTTCAGGCTTCCTGCAAAAGCATGGTGTGGAACTGATTGGCGCCAAGGCCGATGTGATCGACCGTGCGGAAGACCGTCAGAAATTCCGTGATGTCATGGATAGCATTGGCATTGAAAGTCCCCGCAGCTTCATTGCCCACAGCATGGAAGAAGCCCGGGAAGCCTTCAAAAAAATCGGCTTCCCCACCATTATCCGCCCCTCCTTCACCATGGGTGGGTCCGGCGGCGGCATTGCTTATAACCGCGAAGAGTTTGAGCAGATTGTGGCGTCCGGTCTGGATGCGTCCCCCACCACAGAAGTGCTGATTGAAGAATCTCTGCTGGGGTGGAAAGAGTACGAAATGGAAGTTGTGCGCGATACGGCGGACAACTGCATTATCGTCTGCTCCATCGAAAATATTGACCCGATGGGCGTGCATACCGGGGACTCCATTACCGTAGCGCCGTCCCTGACGCTGACGGACAAAGAGTTCCAGCGGATGCGGGATGCCTCCATTGCCTGCCTGCGCGCCATTGGCGTAGAAACGGGTGGGTCGAATGTGCAGTTCGGTGTGAACCCGGATGACGGGCGCATGGTGGTGATTGAAATGAACCCCCGCGTGTCCCGCTCTTCCGCTCTGGCCTCCAAAGCCACCGGGTTCCCCATTGCCAAGATCGCGGCCAAACTGGCTGTGGGCTACACGCTGGATGAACTGACGAACGACATTACCGGCTCCACCCCGGCGTCCTTCGAGCCAACCATTGATTATGTGGTTGTCAAAATCCCGCGCTTCACGTTTGAAAAATTCCCCGGTGCGCCTGCCCTGCTCTCCACCTCCATGAAGTCTGTGGGGGAAGCTATGGCTATTGGCCGCTCCTTTGCAGAAGCCATGCAAAAGGGCCTGCGCTCCATGGAAACCGGTCTGCATGGGCTGGACCCGGTGGATGTGCCCGGTGATGGCGGGGAAGATGCCTTCCGTGCCGCTCTCTCCCAGCCGCGTCCTGAACGCATTCTCATGGCGGCTCAGGCCCTGCGTGCGGGTCTTTCTGTTGAAGCCATTAACGAAGCCTGCCGCTTCGAGCCGTGGTTCCTGCGGGAACTGGAAAAAATCGTTCATGCCGAACGCGGTATCGAAAATCACGGCCTGCCGCGTGATGCGCAGGGCCTGCGCCGCCTGAAAGCCATGGGCTTTTCCGATATCCAGCTGGCCCGCCTGTCCGGCCTGCAGGAAGAGGAAGTCTCTGCCCTGCGGGATCAGGTCGGGGTTAATGCCGTTTATAAGCGGATTGATACCTGTGCGGGTGAGTTCGCCTCCAGCACGCCCTACATGTATTCCACCTATGAAGGGGTATTTGCTCCCCCGGCCTGTGAATCTGCGCCCACAGACCGCGAGAAGATTATCATTCTTGGTGGCGGCCCAAACCGGATTGGTCAGGGCATTGAGTTCGATTACTGCTGTGTGCACGCGGCCTACGCACTGCGTGAAGCCGGGTTTGAGACCATTATGGTCAACTGCAACCCCGAAACAGTGTCGACCGATTATGACACCTCTGACCGTCTGTATTTTGAACCGCTGACCGCAGAAGACGTCATTGCGCTGATCCGCCGGGAACAGCAGAACGGCACCATCAAAGGCTGCATTGTGCAGTATGGTGGCCAGACGCCGCTCAAGCTTTCCCGCGCACTGGAAAAAGCCGGTATCCCGCTGCTGGGCACCCCGGCTGATGCCATTGACCGTGCGGAAGACCGGGAACGCTTCCAGGCACTGCTGAACAAGCTGGGCCTGCTCCAGCCAACCAACGGTATTGCACGCTCCCCGTCGGAAGCTGAGGATATTGCAGAACGCGTTGGTTATCCGGTTGTGGTGCGTCCGTCCTACGTGCTGGGTGGCCGGGCCATGGAAATTGTCTATGACCGTGCAGGCCTCCAGCGCTATATGCGTGGCGCTCTTCAGCTTGCCGGGCATGACATTGCCTCCGGCCCGGTGCTGATTGACCACTACCTGAACGAAGCCATTGAAGCCGACGTGGACTGCATTGCAGATGGCACGGACGTTTATGTGGCTGGCGTGATGGAGCACATTGAAGAAGCTGGCATTCACTCAGGTGACAGCGCATGCGCCCTGCCGCCTTACACCCTCTCCCCTGCCATTGTTGCGGAACTGAAAATTCAGACCGAAGCCATGGCGCGTGAGCTGGGCATTGTCGGGCTGATGAACGTTCAGTACGCCATCAAGGATCAGGAAATTTTTGTTCTTGAGGTCAACCCGCGTGCCTCCCGCACCGTACCGTTTGTGGCAAAAGCCACGGGCGTCCCGGTGGCAAAAATTGGTGCACGCGTCATGGCTGGTGCCAAACTGAGCAGCTTCAATCTGGATGACCGCGCAGTGGTGCCGCATGTTGCGGTTAAGGAAGCCGTCTTCCCCTTCAACCGTTTTGCGGAAGTGGACATCATTCTGGGGCCGGAAATGCGCTCTACGGGTGAAGTCATGGGGCTGGATACGTCTTTTGAGCGGGCTTTTGCCAAGTCTCAGCTAGGTGCGGGTGTGCGCCTGCCCACCTCCGGCACGGTCTTTCTGTCCGTGCGTGAGAGCGACAAGCCGTATCTTCCGGCCATTGGCCGCCAGCTGGCCAGCATGGGGCTGAAAATTCTGGCCACACGCGGCACAGCTAAAAAGCTGCGTGATGCCGGAATTGAAGTCGATGTGGTGAACAAGGTTCTGGAAGGCCGCCCGCATTGCGTGGACGCCATTCGCTCCGGTGAAGTGCAGATGGTGATCAACACAGCCCGTGGCGCACAGTCCGTGGCGGACAGCTTTGATATCCGCCGCTCTGCCCTTGTGCTGGGCATTCCGCACTACACCACCATAGCGGGCGCACGGGCCGCAACACACGCTATTGCGGCAATGCGTGAAGGACCGCTTGAAGTTGCGCCACTTCAGTCATACTTTAGTGGATCGTTCTGAACACGACGGGCAGGCCTTCGGGCCTGCCTGCTGCGTTCCACGGGGCAAGCGGCGTGCCAGGAGCATGACCGCCTGTACCCGTGTTTTTTTATAACTTCCATGCCGGCCTGATCGTCCGGCAGAATTATTCTGGGGACATGTCTTGCAGAAAACTCCGATGACGGAAAAGGGTTTACAGCGGCTCGAAGACGAACTGCGTAGACTCAAATCTGTAGAACGTCCGGCCATTATCCGCGCCATTGCGGAGGCCCGTAGCCACGGTGACCTTTCGGAAAACGCGGAATACCACGCAGCGCGTGACCGGCAGTCCTTTACCGAAGGTCGTGTTCTTGAGCTGGAAAGCATCATTTCCACGGCTGAGGTGATTGACCCCACATCCCTGTCCGGGGATCAGGTCAAGTTCGGTGCCACCGTCATCGTTGTTGATGAAGATACCGACAAGGAAGCCACCTACCAGATTGTTGGTGTGCATGAAGCGGACATTAAGCAGAACCTGCTGTCCATCTCCTCGCCGCTCGCCAAATCCCTGATTGGCAAGCATGAAGGCGATACCGTTTCCGTTCCTGCCCCTGGTGGTGACCGGACTTATGAGATCCTGTCTGTGAAATTTATCTGAGATGCTGACTTTTGAGGATGTCACCGCCGCGGCGGCGCGGATCAACGGCAATGTACTCCGTACCCCCACGATTTCCTCTCAGTCTCTCTCAAAAGCGACCGGCGCCGACATTACCCTGAAGCTGGAAAACCTTCAGGCGGTCGGCTCGTTCAAGGAACGTGGGGCGGCTAACAAGCTCGCTTTGCTGACTGAGGACGAACGCAAGCGGGGCGTCATTGCTGTCTCCGCAGGGAACCATGCGCAGGGCGTTGCCCGTCATGCCAGCCTGCTGGGGATTGATGCCGTTATCGTCATGCCCAGATTTACCCCGGCAGCCAAAGTGGTGCGCACCCGTAACTGGGGCGCACGCGTTATTCTGGAAGGCGAAAGCTTTGCTGAAGCCCTGCTTTTTGCGCAGGATCTTCAGTCCCGGGAAGGCCGCACGTTTATCCACCCGTATGATGACCCTGCAATTATGGCGGGTCAGGGCACCTGTGCTCTGGAACTGTTTGAAGATGCAGGCCCGCTGGACATGCTGGTAGCCCCCATTGGCGGCGGTGGCCTGCTGGGTGGCTGTGCCGTTGCGGCAAACGCCATGCGCCCGGAGGTGGAGCTGATTGGCGTGCAGGTGCAGAATTACAACTCACTTTCTGCCTTCCCCGGCCCGATCACCCATCCCTCCGGTGGCTCCACCATTGCCGAGGGTATTGCCGTCATGCAGATCGGCAAGCGCCCGGATGAAATTATCCGCAAGCTGGTTTCCAAAGTGCTGGTCGTGCCGGAATGCGCGGTAGAAACGGCCATTACCCTGCTGGCTGAAGGTGCCAAGCAGGTGAGTGAAGGCGCTGGCGCTGTCGGACTGGCTGCGGTCATGACGTATCCGGACCTGTTCCGGGACAAAAAGGTGGCTCTGCCTATTTCTGGTGGCAATATCGACAGCCGCATTCTGGCCAACACACTTCTGCGCGCCATGCTGCGTGATGGCCGCATTCTGCGCCTGATTATGGAAATTCCGGACCGCCCCGGCGTTCTGGCTGATATTTCAAAAACCATTGGGGAAGCTGGCGGCAATATTATAGAAGTGTCTCATCAAAGACTGTTTGCAGCCCCCTCCGTACAGGCTGCTGAACTTGAAGTGATGATTGAGGCGCGCGACCCGGAACACGCCGCCCTTATTACAAAAGCACTTGGTGAGCACTACATCGTTCGCCGCGCCTGACTTACTGGAACCATGCCTGCCCGGCCTCTTTGAGACGGACCTTTTTAGTGGCATAATCAGCCCCTAAAACAAAAAGAAGGCATGGTTCTATGAGTGCTTACGCACCCTCCCAGACAAAACGCCCTGTAATGCTGGTTATTCTCGACGGTTTTGGCTGGAGAGACGACTCCTCCGATAACGCTGTCCGACTAGCCCACACCCCGGTTTTTGATGCGCTCTGGAAAAACGGGCCACGCAGCTTCCTGCGCACAAGCGGGGAAGATGTCGGGCTGCCAGATGGCCAGATGGGCAATTCCGAAGTTGGCCACCTGAATATCGGCGCTGGCCGCGTTGTGATGCAGGAACTGCCCCGCATTACCGCCGCAATCCGTGATGGCAGCGTGGCCCGCAGCCCCGCCATGACGGATTTCATTGAAACTCTGAAAAAGAATGGCGGCACCTGCCACCTTATGGGCCTCGTCTCCCCCGGTGGTGTGCATGCGCATCAGGACCACGCCGCAGCCCTCGCCCGCATGGTGGCTGAGGCCGGTGTGCCGGTTGCTTTCCATGTGTTCACGGATGGGCGTGATACCCCGCCCCGCTCCGCACAGGGGTATCTGGAAGCTCTGCGCGCCGCCCTGCCCGAGAGCGTGAAGCTGGCCACCGTCTCCGGTCGCTATTACGCCATGGACCGCGATAAACGCTGGGACCGGGTGGAAAAAGCCTACAACGTGCTGGTCAGCGCTGAAGGCCCGAAAGCCGCCACGGCGCAGGATGTTATCTCCCGCGCGTATCAGGCGAATGTTTCAGACGAATTTATCGAACCCACCGTGCTGGACGGCTATGCTGGCATGAAGGATGGAGACGGCCTGCTCAGCTTCAACTTCAGGGCTGACCGCATCCGTCAGATTCTGGATGCCATGCTGGAGCCGGGTTTTGACGGCTTTGCCCGCCACAAGGTGGTGCAGTTCTCTACCGTTCTGGGCATGACGCATTACAGTGACACACTGGCAGAGCGCCTGACGGTGTTATTCCCGCCAGACTCGCTGGACAATATTTTAGGGGAAATTGTCTCCCGCGCCGGGCGCACGCAGCTGCGCATGGCCGAGACGGAAAAATACCCGCACGTCACTTATTTTTTGAATGGTGGTCGTGAAAAGCTGTTTGAAGGGGAAGACCGCATCATGGTGCCGTCCCCCAAAGTTGCCACCTATGACCTTCAGCCGGAAATGTCCGCCCCGGAGCTGACAGACAAGGCCGTGACCGCCATTGAAAGCGGGCAGTATGACCTGATTGTCCTGAATTTTGCCAACCCGGACATGGTTGGTCACACGGGTATTCTAAAGGCCGCCATCAAGGCCGTTGAAACTGTGGATGCCAGCACAGGCCGCATTATAGCGGCTCTGGAAAAACAGAACGGCGCCCTGCTGGTCACGGCGGACCACGGCAACTGTGAAACCATGAAGGACCCGGATACAGGGGTTCCGCATACAGCCCATACGCTAAATGTTGTGCCGCTGGTGGCGTTTGGGGTTGGTTCCAAAACGCTGAAAGACGGGCGACTGGCTGATCTGGCCCCAACCCTTCTGGATATGATGGGTTTATCCAAACCTGATGACATGACAGGAACTTCCCTGCTAACGGACTAAATGCCTTTCGTCTTGCCTCCCACCCGGCCTGACCCTGCTTCTCCTGCCTTGCGCAGGCGGGGATACCGGGCCTGTGGGATGCAGCTTTTCGGGGCGTTACCTGTCGGAATATTTGCGTTGCTGGTCTGTGTCCCGCAGGGGCAGGCTGCATCTGATAAAAAAAGCACAGGCCACGCGCATCACAGCGCGGCAAAAAGTACGCCTCATCGGGCGTCTGGCCGCACAACCAGCGCACGCTCGTCTTCTTCCGGCACACGGTCTTCCTCACCCGCAGCCCGCACAGCAACCACCCGCGCTGAGACGGAAGCGGAACGTTCCGTCAAACAGGCGCAAGCCGCCCTGGCCGCCACACAGGCCCAGCGGGCCGCCATGGATAAGCAGAAGGCCGCGCAGGCCGCTGCCGTTGCCGCCTCTCGCACTAAAAATGAAGCCGCTCAGGCTGTTGCCTTGCAAAGTGCTGCTAAAGCCTCTGCTTTGTCTGCCGCAACCGTATCCGCCACAGCTCAGCTTCAAACAACGGAACAGCAGGTTTCAGACCTCGATTCCCGCATTGCCGACCTCCGCAAGGAACAAGCCAGCCTGCGCGCTGCGCTGACGGAAGATGCCAGAGCTCTCGCACCCGTTCTGCCGCTGGCTGAACGCCTTTCCCTGTATCCGTCTGACACCCTGCTGGCCGCCCCTGTGCCGCAGGGGGAAGCCGTAACCGGCTTTCTGGTGCTGCGCGGGCTGTCCCGCAGTCTGGAACATCAGGCTGAAGGCATGCGGGACCGGCAGGAAAAACTGACGGCACTGGATACTGACCTGACGGCAAAACTCGCCAAACTTGGCCAGATGGAAGAAACGCAAAGCCGCCAGCGGGATCAGGTGCGGCAGCAGGCCCTGAAAGCCCGCGCTGCCCAGCAGCAGGCCAATGCCGCCGCCCGTGCAGCCGCTACACGGCTGGAAAGTGCCACGCAGCGCGCCTCCAGTTTGCAGGATGCTGTCTCCCGGCTGGATGCCCTGCAAGCCGGGGCGGAAGCCGCCCTGCAAAAAGAAATTGCCGCAGCAGAAAAAGCCCATCAGGCCGCGCGGGATGAAGCTGCCCGTCGCCGTGCGCAGGAACGGGCGGATGCGGCCCGCCGCAAGATGGCGGCCATTGCCTCTGCCTCCGGTCCCGGCCTGTCAGACCATCCGCCTGCGGGGGGTGGCACGCGCCCCGTAGCGGGCACGCTGATCAGCAGCTGGGGATCAGCAACCGAATCTGGCCCTGCCACGGGGCTGACCTATCGCACCCCGCCCGGAGCCAGTGTAAGCACCCCCTGCTCGGGCCGCGTTGATTTTGCAGGGCCGTTCCGCACATACGGGCAGATGGTCATCTTGAATTGCGGGCAGCACTATCGCTTTGTAATGGCAGGATTCTCCGGGTTGGATGTGACCACCGGGCAAGGACTATCCAAAGGCGCGCCCGTTGGTCATATGGACTCTTCGGGCAGTTCGGGCACTCTGTTCATTCAGTTGCGGCACGGGCAAAAACCGGTCAACCCGGCACCTTTCCTGTAAGGAAAAGGCGACAGACTGTTTTCCTGTGCGACGTAAGCGGCTAATCTCGCTTTCTGCATAGCGGACAGGGGCTGGCCTTCGCTTTACAATGCCGGGTTTAGCCATACGCTGTAACATTCGACAGGACACGACCGCACGGGTTCCGCACCCGGCGACAGGAGACGAGATCGCATGAAGTTCCGCACAGGTCTGATGCTTGGTGCCACTTTCCTGGCAGGCCTTGCCGTGGCCTCCCACCCCGGAGTGCTGCCTGGCGCAGGCATGCTCGCCTCCCCCGCCATGGCGGAAAAAGCCCCAGACGCCTCCCCCACCAGCAACCATGCTGAAACCTATCGCCTGCTCACGCTGTTCGGCACTGTGCTGGACCTTGTGCGTGCTGATTATGTTGAGCCGGTTTCTGATAAAGACCTGATCACCAATGCCCTGAACGGCATGCTGACAGGGCTGGACCCCCACAGCTCCTACATGACCGAAAAACAGTATGCGGACATGATGGTGCAGATGAAGGGCGAGTTTGGCGGCCTTGGTCTGGAGCTTCAGCAGCAGGACGGGCACATCCGCGTGGTCTCCCCTGTGGATGGCACGCCGGGTTTCCGCGCTGGTATCAAGCCGGGTGATTACATTATTGCCGTGGACGGCCACCCCGTGGACGGTACGCCGCTGGATGAAGCCGTGAAGAAAATGCGCGGCAAACCCAACACCAAAATCACCCTTACGCTTGTGCGTGAGAAAACCCCCAAGCCGCTTATTCTGACGCTGACGCGTGAGATCATCCATATCGAGGTGATTAAATCCGCGCTGTATGACCGGATTGGCTATATCCGTATTGCTCAGTTTAATGAGGAAACGGAAAAAGGGCTGCTCAAAGCCTACAACCAGCTCAAACAGCAGGCCGGTGGCAAGCTGGCCGGGCTGGTTATTGATCTGCGGAATGACCCCGGTGGCCTGCTGAATCAGGCAATTGATGTCTCCTCCAGCTTCATCCGCTCGGGCGAGATTGTTTCCACCCGGGCCCGCCACCCCAAGGACAGCCAGCGCTGGGATGCTCACGGCACGGATATTACCGATGGTCTGCCAATTGTGGTGCTGATCAACGGTGGCTCTGCCTCTGCGTCTGAAATTGTCTCCGGCGCCTTGCAGGACCATCACCGCGCGGTGCTGATTGGCACAAAATCCTTTGGCAAGGGCTCTGTGCAGTCCATTATGCCTATTCCGGGCAATGGGGCGATCCGGCTGACAACAGCGCGTTATTATACCCCCTCCGGTCGTTCCATTCAGGGGCTGGGCATAACACCCGATATCGCTGTGAAGGAAACGCGGGAAGACCCCGGCTTCAGTCTGCGTGAAGCAGACCTTGAGCACATTCTGAAAAACCAGGGGGGTAACCAGACCAAGGCACCACAGCGGACCGATCTGCCCGCCATCAGCAAAGAGATTCCGGGCGAACCGCCGACTAACTGGCCGGAATTTGACTACACCAAGCCTAAAACGGACTTCCAGCTCCAGCAGGGTCTGCGCGTTGTCCGCTCCATGGCGGGTCTGCCTGCGCCGGACCCGTCTGCATCCCTGCCTGCCGCCAAACCCCCGGCAGGTAAGGACGAACCCGCGCACCACTAACCAGCAGGAACCGCCGCCATGTCCAGCACCGCCCCCGGCACGCCCGGACTTTCTCTGTGGCACCAGATCCCCGCATCTGGCCGGAATTTTGTCCGGTTCTGGGGCGGGTGCACGGCTCTGGCGGGCCTTCTGTCCGTCACCTTGCAGGTTATGGGGCCACCCCATGCTGTGGTGAGCGGGCAGGATATTGATGTGGGCGGCGGCTCCGATGCCGCTGCCATCGCCGCTCTTGCCAACAAGACGGATATCCCGGCCCCGCAGGCTGATCTGCTGGACAGTGAGACCGGCCCCGGCGGCTTTGCCCTGCCAAAACGCGGCACACATGGCCGCATGGCGCGGCAGGTTTACGCAGCCCCTGTGGTTCCTGTGCCCGCAGGCATAGCACAGGTTGCCCTGCTGATTGATGGCGTTGGCCAGTCTGACGCTCTGAGCGATGAAGCAATCGACTCCCTGCCCGGCCCTGTCTCTCTGGCGGTGTCCCCCTATGTGTCGGACGCTGACAGCCTGATGGAACGGGCCAGAACCCATAAACATGAAACCCTGATCTCTCTGCCCATGCAGGGCAGCGCCGCACAGGGCGCGCCAGCCAGCACAGATGCAGGCCCGAATGCACTTGGGGCCGCTCTGTCTG
>NZ_CALLXM010000080.1 GCF_937875265.1 uncultured Acetobacter sp.
ATCACCTCTGGCTCAGCAAATCCATCAAATCCAAGAATAAAAACCGGTCGCCCTGCTGCCGCAGCAGCTTCTGCAACCCGAGCCGGAAGCGGTCCGCCCCCGGCGAGAATACCAACTGCGCCGGGCTGCGCGCTCACGCGCCCTCGGTTTCCGCCGCGCTGAAGTCACCCCGCGCCACACGGACAAGGCCGCGCCTGCTGGGAGCATCAATAAACGCGAGAATTTCGCGAATGCGGGGGTCATCCCCAAACTCACGGCGCATGATTTCAAGGCGCGCCGCAAATGGGCCATCCTCGCATACACCTTTGGGATACAGAGTGAAGAACGCCTTGCGCATACGGTGAATTTCAGCTGATTCCACGCCATTCCGGCGCAGCCAGATCCAGTGCAGGCCCACAAGCCGCGCCCGGTTCCCCAGCACGCTGCCGTAAGGAATGACGTCTGCTTCCACACCCGCCACGCCACCAACCAGTGCCGCATGCCCAATCCGCACGAACTGATGAATAGCGGCTGAGCCCATGACCCGTGCATCATCATCAATCATGACATGGCCACCCATGACCACGTTGTTGACGATAATAACGCGGTCCCCCAGCGTACAGTCATGCGCCACATGAGCGTTGGCCATAATCAGCACATCATCACCAATGCGCGTCAGGCCGCTGCCAGTCGCTGTGCCACGATGAATGGTGACATGCTCACGCACCACCGTGCGGGCCCCAACCTCACACCGGGTCGGCTCACCTTTATATTTGAGATCCTGCGGCGCCATGCCGACGGTGCTGAACGGGAAATAGCGTGACCCTGCACCAAGCCGTGTATGGCCATCCACCACAACGTGGGAAATCAGTTCCACGTTGTCTTCAATCACCACATGCGGCCCGACTGAACACCATGGACCGATAACAACGCCACGCCCAAGCTGAGCTTCCGGTGCAACAATGGCGGTAGGGTGAACACGCGCCCCCCCGTTTTCTCCTACTGCAAGCACCCGCTTCACTCCTCTTTCACCTGTTATGCTCCTCGCGCTTCAACATGAAACTCACGAGAACACCTGCCCCGAAAACCGGGCCTTTTCCGGGCAGGTCAGGATATTTGCAACAATTATCTCAAAAAAATAATGTCTGCCTCAACCCATGATCATGGCGCTGAAGGTTGCTTCCGCCACGGAAACACCATCCACTCTGGCCACACCACGGAATTTCCAAACATTGGCGCGGTGCCGCTCCTTCACCACATGGATGCGCAGCTGGTCACCCGGTTCCACAGGCCTGCGGAACTTGGCATTCTCGATTGTCATGAAATAGACAACCTTACCTTCAAAAGCCGCACCAAGTGTGAGTACCACCAGCGTTGCTGCTGTCTGCGCCATGGCTTCCACAATAAGGACGCCTGGCATCACTGGCCTTACGGGAAAATGCCCTGGAAAAAACGGCTCATTGACAGAGACATTTTTAATGCCGGTTGCCTCTTCCCCCAGTGTGATATCCACCATCCGGTCGATGAGAAGAAAAGGATATCTGTGCGGAATCGCCTGCATAATGCGCGTTACATCAATCGCATCGATTGTCTGAACGTCCTGCCGCGATTCGTGTTTCGTCTCCACGTCCCCTAGACCACCTTTTTCAGCCGGACAGCGCCCGGTACCTGTTCAACCCTTGCCCGAACCGCCTTCTGCCGGTCCGGACGCTTTTTTGGACAGCTTGCGCAATACCGCCACATTCCGGAAAAACTCCCGGAACGGCATGGCAGGACTACCAATAACGTCAGCGCCACCGTCAACATCAGACATCACGCCGCACTGTGCCCCAATACGTGCCTTAGCCCCAATGCGGATATGCCCAATAAGTCCTGCCTGCGCTGCGACCGTCACATAGTCTTCCAGCACAGTGGAACCTGAAATACCCGCCTGAGAAACCACAATACAGCAGCGCCCAAGCTGGGCGTTGTGGCCGATCTGAACCAGATTGTCGAGCCGGGAGCCCGCACCGATCACGGTATCATTGACGGAACCGCGATCAATAGTGGTGTTTGCCCCGATTTCAACATCGTGCTCCAGCACGACCTGACCAAGCTGGGGCACGGTTTCAAACCCGCTCGGCCCCACAGCAAACCCGAAGCCATCCTGCCCGATGCGCGCACCCGGCAGAATAATCACCCGTTCACCCACCACAGCATGAGACAGCGTGACGTGGCAGCCAATACGGCAATCTGCCGCCAGCACAACACCATCACCCACCACAACATGCGCGTTGATGACGCAGCGCGGCCCGATTTCAGCCCGCGCACCAACGACCACAAACGGGCCGATTTCAGCTGATGGGTCCACCACCGCGGAGGCATCCACCACCGCAGAAGGGTGAATACCTGGACGAGCCGGTGCCTTAGGGTGAAACAGCCGCGCAACGCGAGACCATGCCAGATACGGCGTGGCGGACACCAGAGCAGCAGAATGCGGGGGAACTTTGTCAGCAAAAGCCGGAGCTACAATAACAAGCCCCGCCTTTGTGCCTTCCAGCAGAGACGCGTACCGGCGGTTATCCAGAAAGCTGACATTCTGCCCGGTAGCAATTTGAAGGGGGGCAATCCCGGTATATCCTTCTGCGGGAAGAGCCCCTTCCCGCGGAGGCACCAGTGTGGCTCCGGCTGCTTCAGCCAGAGCCTGCCCGTCAAACGGACCAGACCGTGTAAAAAACCGGGGGTTGGCCGGTCCGGAAGACGCTTTGGCGCTGGTCATCCTTACTTATGCAAAGCCGGAGCGGCGGGCTCGGCAGCAGGTGCCGGGCCTGATGCCGGACCTTCCTGATCTGCATCGGCAGTGGTCGGCATCTTGCCTGATTTTGCCAGCACTTCCGGGTCCACATTCGCATCCGGAATAAACACGGACGGCAGAATGGCGTTCAGCTGCTTGGCCACATCGTTGGTCACATCCTGACCATCAACATGCAGAGCAACCTGCTCGCTATGCAGCACGAGGTTCATGCCACGGGCAGCGGCAACCTTCTGAATAACCTGCACCAGCTCACGCTCGATCTGCCCCAGAGAAACCTGAGCGGCTTCCTGAATGATCCGGTTACGGTTACGGAAGTCGCGCTGCGCCTTCATCACGCGGCTCTGAAGGCTGCGTTCACGGTTCTGAATCTGGTCAGATGTCATGGTTTTGGCCTGAGCCTGCAGCGTCTGCTGCTCATCACGCCAGCCAGCCTGTTCTTTCTGCAGGTCCTGTGCCAGCGCATCACGACGGCCACCCAGAATACGTTCCACCTGCATGGCAGCGCTGGACTGACGCATCACACCGGATACGCTAATCACACCAATAACAGTGACCGGGGGTGCAACACCCTTAGGCAGATCCTGCATGGACGGAATGGGAGGCAGCGGCAGAACCGGCGGAGTCTGCTGGTCTGCTTCGCTGCTATCAGCCGGAGGTGCGGGCAACTGAACAGGAGACGGTGCCCGATGCTGAGCATGCGCAGCCGGAGGTGCGGGCTGCTGTGCAGCTTTAGGTACAAACCAGCCGCCACCGCTGGCCCCTGCGTTCTGGGCCATGGCAGACGGTGCAAGCGCAACGGAAATTGACAGGAGAGCCGCAGAAAGAGCGGCTGTTCTGTTAAATTTGGGCATCATTACCTCAGAATTGCTGGCCGAAGCCAAAGCGAAGGAGCTGTGTTCGGTCATTGTGACTGCGCATGACAGGCACACCCAGATCGATATTCAGCAAGCCGAACGGGCTTTTCCAGGAGAAACCAGCACCGGCACTGACACGCGGCCGGAGTGTATCACCTGTTACGCGAGTATAGTCTGGCTGATCAGTGACAGGGTTGGTCAGGTTCCGGCGCACACGCAGCCCGGCAACACTGCCGGAGTCCACAAATGCACGGCCTTTAACGCCCATGTCAGACAGGAACGGAATTGGGAAGTTAAGCTGAGCGGACGCCGTATACATGAAGCGGCCACCAATCAGATCTTCCGAAGAATGCCCGTAATACCCGACACTTCGTGGCCCTGCGCCACCATCAAGGAAGCCGCGCAGATTGCTGCCGCCCAGATAGAAGTTATCGATAATATCGTGGCGACCACCGCCCCAGTCCGTCATGTATCCCATGCCGGCCCGGAAAGATGCGGTCCATTCATGGCTGTTCGTCAGGTCATCCAGCGGAATGTAATAGGCCGCGTTAACCTTGCCGCGCAAATAACGTTCGTTCCCGCCCAGACCGGCAAAATCACCCCCAAGAGAGACCATATACCCGCTATGCGGCACCATATGGTTGTCTCGTGTATCATACACCAGCGTGGTGCCGATCTGAGACAAGGTGGAATGGCCCTTCTGATCCAGCACATACCAGGACGATTCATCCCAGGTATTCCCGACGTTACGACGCGCCAGACTGTAGTTCCAGGACTGAGACAGATAGCGGTTATAGGCATAACCCATACGCAGGGTCAGACCATACCGGCTTTCAGAATAATTCTGATAGGTCTGATATTTGTTCTCAATCCCGTACAGATCAATCCCGGCCACAAGGTTGCGGTCAAGAAAGGCCGGGTTGGTAACTGAGAAATCAGCCTGCTTCTGCCACATGGACATTGTACCGGACAGACCGGCATCAATCCCTGTGCCCAGCAGGTTATGCTGCTTCAGACCAATGTTGCCCAGCACGCCAACGTCCGTTGAATACCCGCCACCCAGCGAGAATTCACCCGTCGGCTTTTCCGTAACGTTAGCCGACACGTTTGTGCGGTCCTGTGAGGAGCCCGTGCTTTCATCAAGCGATACGGTTTTGAAGAACCCAAGGTCTTCCAGGCTCTGCTTGGCGTATTTCTTGTAGCTGGGGGTGTACGGGTCCCCTTCAGCAAACGGCAGCTGACGACGGACAACGTTATCCTGCGTGACGGTGTTCCCGTTCACGTCAATCCGCTCAATATACCGGCGCGGGCCTTCGCTCACATCAAACAGCAGATTGACGGTGTGCTTTTCCGGGTTACGCGCAATTTCCGGACGCACTGTGGCAAACGGATGGCCCTGAGACTGGAGAATTTCCTCCATGTCGGTCGCGTTATCCTGCACGGCCTTGCCATCGTACCACTGGTGGGCAAACAGCTCGACATACTTCCGCAAAGACTTTGCAGGCACATGCCGCAGGCTGGAACGAATATCCACTTTACCCAGACGGTAGCGAATGCCTTCGTTCATCGTGAAGGTCACGTAGAAGGATTTGCGGTCCGGAGAAAGTTCGCCCGTGGCGTTCTTGATCTCGAAATCCACATAGCCGTTGGCCAGATAGAAGCGGCGCATCAGTTCGGCGTCATATTTCAGGCGGTCAGGGTTGTACTCATCAGAAGATGAGAAAAACCGGTACCAGGCGGTTTCCTTGGAGGACACCACGCCAGCCAGACGCGCTTCAGAATAGGCCTTGTTGCCCACAAAGCTGATCTTGCGAATCAGAGTTTGCGGGCCTTCGTTGATCTGAAACACCACGTCCACACGGTTATGGGCCAGATGCACGACCTGAGGCGTGACCACGGCGGCATAACGGGCTTTCTGGGCGTAGACATCCAGAATCTTCTGGCGGTCATCTGCTGTAGTTTCTGCCGAGAACACGGCACGCGGACGCAGGGCGATGACCTTACGCAGGTCTTCATCCTTCGCGGCGTGGTTCCCTTCAAACACGATGCGGTTGACGATCGGGTTTTCCACCAGACGAACGTGAAGGATATTTCCTTCACGGCGCAGGGACACATCCTTGAACAGTCCTGTGGCGTAGAGCGTCTTCAGGGACCGGTCCAGATCATCCTGACTGAATGAATCTCCTGGGCGCACCACCATGTAGGAGAGCACGGTATTGGTCTCGATACGGGTGTTCCCGGAGACCGAAATATCCTCAATTACCCCACCAGACCGCCCTGCGGTGGTGGATGTGGATGCCGAGAGTCTGCTGGCCTGCCGTTCGGCAGCAACCGAGGCTGGCACCTGCGCAGCAGTGTCCGTGGCCGCAGCCCGCGCGCCTTTTCCTTCCATAAGGAAGAATGGCAGTACGCAGACAGAAACAAAGAGGGCTGAACGCTTACCCGTCAAGATTCGCCATCCTCCATCGGGGTCGTTCCCATCTCAGGAGACCATCCCCTGCTGTTCTGTCGCCCGCAGGGGGACGTATCCGATATAACCCGTGTCACGCAAGTTCTTCCGTTCCAACCCTGCTGTAATTCAGCTTACGAGAGATGCAATCCACTTGAACAGTCCAAAACTGGACAGATCATTAAACGTCGAAAACAAGAACAGACCCGCAAGAAGAGCAAAACCGGCCTGAAAACTGATTTCCTGAATCCGCTTTGAAACCGGACGCCCCCGTACAGCCTCTATGGCATAAAAAACCAGACGTCCGCCATCAAGAAGCGGCACCGGGAACAGATTTATTAGCCCCAGATTGACAGAAAGCAAAGCCATGAACGAAAGCAGGCTTGCAAAACCGTACTGAGCCACCTGCCCGGAAAGCTGCGCGATCTTGAGCGGGCCGCCCAGATCCTTAGCTGTATGGCGTCCTGTCAGGATCTGCCAGACCCCTTCAAGCGTCTGCACAGACACCTTCCACGTCGCTTTCACCCCGGCCACCACGGCGTTGGGCACGGAAAGCGGTTTGCCAACTTCAGCGGCAAACATCACGCCCAGCAGGCCACGCGGCGTTGCACCGGACGACTCCGGCGCCTTCCCGATTGTGACAGGCAGGTCCACATCCTGCTCACCGCGCTTAACTGTCAGGGTGGTTTGTGCCCCTGGCTCCGCTGTTACGGTCGCCTGAACATCATCCACACCCGTCACCTCATGGGTGCCGATTCTGCGAATAACATCCCCGGCCTGCACCCCGGCTGTGGCCGCAGCTCCACCCGGCAAAACAGACGCAATCTCGTTACGCACATTCGGCTGACCCGCCGTAGCAAACAGCAGGGTGAACAACACGATGGCCAGAAGGAAGTTGAACACTGGCCCGGCGACAATGACGATGGCACGGGACCAGACAGATTTATCATGAAAGGTGCGACCAGGAATCCACGCAGCTTTCTGCTCCGGCGTAGCATCTTCCGGGTCTTCAAACCCATGGGGGCGGACATACCCCCCCAGCGGAATGGGGCAGATACGCCATTCCGTGCCGCTCCGGTCATGCCAGCGAAACAGGGCCGGACCAAAACCCAGAGAGAACACTTCCACATGCACCCCCCGCCAGCGCGCAGCCAGATAGTGCCCAAGCTCGTGAATAGTCACGAGCACGCCAAGCACAAAGGCGAAGGAAATGAGTGTACGAAGGTATTCGTGTATCATGATAATCCGAATATCGGCTCAGAGAGCTGTTTTCTCAAGCGACGAGGGCAAGAGTATGGCTGCGGGCCGCCTTGCGGGCTTCAGCATCCCAGTGCAGCACAGCCTCCAGCGTATCCGCCGGGGGGGCACCCAGAGCCATCATGGTCTTCTCGACCACACGGGCAATGTCCAGAAAGCCGATCTGTTCTTTCAGAAAAGCCTCAACAGCAATTTCATTGGCCGCAGACAGAATGGCCGGAGCAGCACCACCGCTCCGCAAAGCCTCACGCGCCAGACGGAGTGCCGGGAACCGCACCACATCCGGCACACTGAATTCCAGCGTGGCAAAGGCTGCCAGATCCAGATGCGTGGAGGTCGTGCTCATGCGCTTTGGCCAGGTCAGCGTATGAGCAATGGGAATACGCATATCGGCAGAACCCATCTGCGCGATCAGGCTGCCATCCGTATATTGCACCAGTCCATGCACCACGGACTGCGGATGTACCAGCACATCAATGCGGTCTTCCGGCAGGTCAAAAATGCGGGCGGCCTCAATAATTTCCAGCCCCTTGTTGAACATGGTCGCGGAATCGATGCTGATTTTCGCCCCCATGCTCCATGTCGGGTGCTTTAGCGCCTGCGCAGGCGTTGCCGCTTCCATTTCTTCCACACTGGATTTGCGGAACGGACCACCGGACGCAGTGAGAATGATTTTTGCAACCTGATCGCGCTGCTTGTCGGCCATAGCCTGCGCAACAGCATTATGCTCGGAATCCACCGGCAGCAGCGTCGCCCCGGCTTCCGCCACGGCACGCAACATAACATCACCCGCACACACCAGCGCTTCCTTGTTGGCGAGAGCGATGGACTTTCCGTTCCGCACCGCAGCCAGCGTAGGTTCCAGCCCTGCAGCACCGGTAATTGCCGCCATGGTCCAGTCCGCAGGTAATCCCGCCGCTGCAATGACAGCCTCACGCCCGCAGGCAACTTCAGTACCACTTCCGGCCAGCAGGGTGCGCAGCTCTTCAAAAGCTTTCTCGTCAGCCACAACGGCCAGCTCGGCCTTCAGGCTTTTGGCCTGCTCTGCCAGACGCGCCGCGTTGCTGCCCCCCACCAGCGCCCGCACCCGGAACTGGTCACATGCCTGCTCCAGCAGATCCACGGTTGAACAGCCAATGCTGCCTGTGCTTCCCAGAACGGTAACGGTTCTCATGCGCTTTTTTCCAACCCAGACAAAATGTCACTCACCCCGGCATTTTTCCTGCCAGAAACGCGAAAACAGCGTGTGCTCCCGCCATCCAGAACGGTACCGAGGGTGCCACACACAAAGACACCAGAGCCGCAGCAGGCGCCGCGACCACCAGACCATCAAACCGGTCCAGCAGCCCGCCATGCCCCGGCAGCAATGTGCCAGAATCTTTTACACCCAGCGCGCGCTTCATGGCACTTTCAGCCAGATCACCCGCCTGAGCCACAACACCCAGAGCAGCGCCCCAGAACGCTGCCGTCGCCACACCACCTTGCCCGGAAAGAGCAGCCACAAGGCAACCGCACAGCACAGCGCCCACAAGCCCACCAAGCGAGCCAGACCATGTTTTTCCGGGGGAAATGCGCGGGGCCAACTTGGGGCCACCAATCAGCCGGCCTGTCAGGTAGGCCGTGCTGTCACTCGCTACCACAACGGCCACCACAAACAGCACCGGCCACAGACTTTCCAGCCGCAGCCAGACAAGAGACGTGCCCGCCAGCACAATAACGCACATGACGGCGCATAGCTGCGCACCGAACACAAAGGACGTCAGGCAGAAAACCGGGAATGCATCCCATCGGCCTGTTACCGCTGCCAGCCCGGCCCCGATGGCCCACAGCACATACACGCTGCCGCGCCAGGATTTAGCGGACAGGCCAAACAGCATGGCCGCTTCTGCTGCCATACCGCCCATGACGCCAAGAATGAGAACATTATACAGCAGGCCGCCTATGCCAATGCACAGCCCGGCCACCAGCACGAGGATACAGGCCGACATCAGGCGGATCCGCAGATCCCGCCAGGCAGACGTGTCAGGCTGCGTCATGATGGGGAAGGCCTGGTGCCAAAGCGGCGTTCACGACGGGCATAGGCTTCCAGCACGGTCGCAAAATGCCCTTCATTGAAGTCGGGCCAGAAAATATTCAGGAAAACGAGCTCCGCGTAGGCACTCTGCCACAGCAGGAAGTTGGAGAGCCGGAATTCTCCGCTGGTGCGCACCACCACATCCGGGTCTGGCACGCCCGCAGTCCATAGCCGGTCTGCAAACTGGGATTCGGTAATGTCTTCAGGCTTCAGGTCGCCCTGCTGCACCGACTGCGCAAGCCGCCGCGCTGCCTGCACAATATCACCCCGCCCACCATAAGAGAGCGCCAGCAGCAGGGTCAGCCGCTTGTTATCGCGCGTAAGGGCTTCCGCCCGCGCCAGCTCATCACGCAGGCTCGTATCAAAGCGTGCCAGATCCCCGATAAAGCGGATGCGCACGCCTTCACGGTGCAGTTCCGCCACCTTGTGCCGCAGGTAGTAGCGCAGCAGGCTGGTGAGGTCCGCGACCTCAGCAGGCTCACGCGACCAGTTTTCTGAGGAAAAGGCATAAAGGGTCAGATACTGCACGCCACGATGCATAGCCGCGCGCAGGCAGCGGGAGACGGCTTCCGCCCCCGCCTTATGTCCAGCCAGACGTGGCAGACCTCTCTCCAGCGCCCAGCGCCCGTTGCCGTCCATAATGACAGCAACATGCGCGGGGACGATGGCTTTCCTGTCCGCATTCCCGGATGATTTTGTTGGCACGGCTTCACCACCACGGGCCAGAGAGAGGAATTCCGACGCCACCAGCGTCAGACCTGTTTGATCTCGCGGTCTTTGTCAGCCAGCATGTCATCAACTTTTTTCACATACTGGTCCGTGAGCTTCTGAATGGCGTCAGACCATGTCTTGACGTCATCCTGACTGATATCGCCCTTTTTCTCGAACGACTTGGCTTTATCCATGCCATCGCGGCGCACGCCACGGGCAGCAATCTTAGCCCCTTCCGCATAGCGGGCAGCAGCCTTGGCCAGTTCATGCCGGCGCTCTTCCGTCAGCTGCGGAATCGGCACGCGAACAAGCTGGCCGTCAGAAGCCGGATTCAGGCCAAGCCCGGAATCGCGAATAGCGCGCTCCACGGCCCCCGTCAGCACACGGTCCCAGACCTGCACGGTAATCATCCGCGCTTCCGGCACAGCAATGGAGCCAACCTGCGTCAGCGGCACTTCACCACCATAGGCTTCCACGCGCACCGGCTCCAGCAGAGCCGGGCTGGCACGGCCGGACCGCAGTCCGGCAAAATCACGCCGCAGACTATCAAGAGCACCATCCATGCGGCGCTTCAGGTCTTCCAGCAGGGCATTCAGATCAGACACGGTCTCTCTCTCCCGTTTCCCGGACGGACCCTCAGGCCCGTCTCGTCACTATCAACAGCAGGGTCCGGTGGCAGCACGCCCCGGACACGTCTTTGCGTTGCGTTTTACGCGCTTTCAATAATCCGCGTAAAAGGACCTTCTTCCCGCATGACGCGCGGGAAGGATCCTGGCTCACCAATATTGAACACAACAATCGGTAGGCGATTTTCACGCGCCAGACTAATGGCTGCGGCATCCATCACGTTCAGCTGCTTGGACAAGACATCCATATAGGTCAGCTGCTCGTAACGGACGGCTGAAGGGTCCTGCTTGGGGTCGGCTGAATAAACGCCGTCCACCTGCGTGCCTTTCAGCAGCACATCACATTCCATTTCCGCAGCGCGCAGCGCCGCAGCAGTATCCGTTGTAAAGAAGGGGTTGCCTGTCCCTGCGGCAAAAATAACCACACGACCTTTTTCCATATGCCGCACAGCGCGGCGGCGGATATAGGGTTCAGCAATGGAAGACATGTGGATGGCGGACATCACCCGTGACGGCAGCTGTTCCAGTTCAAGCGCGTTCTGCAACAGCAGCGCGTTGATCACGGTGGCCAGCATGCCGGCGTAGTCACCCTGTGCGCGGTCCATACCCTTGGCCGCTGCGGCCAGACCGCGGAAGATGTTGCCACCGCCCACAACCAGGCAGACTTCCCACCCGCTGCGCACAACCTCGGCCACATCAGCGGCAATCCGCTCGACCGTCTGCTGATCGACGCCATAAGCGCCTGACCCCATCAGGGCCTCGCCGGAAACTTTGAGTAATACGCGTTTACGGGTTGGCATCTCGCCAGTGGAAGCAGTCATTGGCCCTCGATCACGCAGATAGTCTGAAAAAGGCCCTGCCCCCGCGAAGGGTCAGGACAAGTCGCCCCTCTCTTATCCTTCATGACGCGAGGCCACAAGCGGTCAGACCCGCCTTATGGCACATCATCCAGACCAATGGCCTGCAGGCGGGCACGCTCTTCATCCCAGCCAGAGCGCTCTTTTACATTCAGAAACAGGTGGCAGGGCCGTTCCAGCAGACTGGAAAGCTGCTTGCGCGCACGCTCACCAATCTGGCGGATTTTCTGCCCGCCTTCCCCGATCAGAATCGCCTTATGGCCCGTACGCCCCACATAAATAGTGGCCTCAATACGCACAGAACCGTCCGGACGTTCCTGATAGCTTTCCGTTTCCACCGTCGTGCCATAGGGCACTTCTTCATGCGTGAGCAGGAAGATCTGTTCCCGCACCAGCTCGGCTGCCAGCAGGCGGTCGGGCAGATCGGTCAGGTCATCTTCCGGGTAGAGATACGGGCCTTCAGGCAGGCTGTCAGCCAGACGGGTCAGCAGATCTTCCACACCACCACCAGAGCGGGCACTGACCATGAACACATGTTCCACTGCCAGCTTTTTGGTGATCTGCTCCGTCAGCGGCAGCAGTCTTTCAGGCGGAACCAAATCGGTCTTGTTCAGCACCAGCCAGAGCTTGCGGCCCGTTGTGGCCAGACGCTCGATAATGCTGCTAACGGCATCGGTCAGGCCGGAACGCGCATCCACCAGTAGCATGGTGATATCCGCATCTTCAGCACCACTCCAGGCCGCTGCAACCATCGCGCGGTCCAGGCGGCGGCGCGGCTGGAAAATTCCGGGGGTGTCCACCAGCAGAATCTGGCAGGTACCGCGCATCAGAATCCCCAGCACGCGGGCGCGGGTTGTCTGCGCCTTGGGGCTGACAATGGAGAGCTTCGCCCCCGCCATTTTGTTCAGCAGCGTGGATTTTCCGGCGTTCGGTGCCCCCACCAGAGCGGCAAACCCGCAGCGTGTCGTTTCACCCATGTTGAGGGCCTCCAAATTTTTCCAGCAGATCCGCTGCAGCGGCACTTTCGGCGGCCCGTTTACTTCCGGCCCGCCCTTCTCCACTCCGGCCACCGGCGGTCACCTGCACCACAAACAGTGGCGCGTGAGAGGGACCATCAGCCCCGATCGTTTCATACACAGGCAGACTCTGCCCCCGGCCCAGAACCCATTCCTGCAAAGCAGTCTTGGGGTCTTTGGGCGGGCGGGCCTGCGCATCCAGCATTGGTTTCCATGCCGTCCGCACAATGTCCCGCGCCGGGTCCAGCCCGCCATCCAGAAACACAGCGCCCAACACGGCTTCCAGCGCATCGGCCACCACATTGGCGGTGCTTTGCACACCCACGCGGGCCTCATGCGTGGCAACGGCCAGACTGCCCGGCATATCAATCCGCTCGGCAATTTCAGCCAGCATAACGCGGGACACCAGATGCGCCAGCCGGGAGCCAAGGGCTCCTTCCTGCTCATTCGGGTAGCGTTCCAGCAGCCACTCCGCCATCAGCAGGCCCAGAACACGGTCCCCGATAAATTCCAGACGTTCGTTAGAGCCAACCCCACGCGCCTTTTGCGGCCGACGCCGCCCGCCTGCGTTCTGATGCGCGGCAGAGCGATGCGTTAAGGCCTCATGCAGCAAAGCCGGATTGGTAAACTGATACCCCAGACGTTCCTGCAACGCCGCGACAGCAGAGGCCTCTCCGGAAAATCCGACAGGACGCTTCACGTGACACTCCGGAGAATTCGGCCCCAGCGAATTTCTGTTGGCCAGTACCAAATCTGCCAGAACGGATGGGCAGACTCCACGGAAAAGAACACGCGCCCGGCATGGCCTACCAGATTTTCCATTGGCACAAAGCCAAGGTCTTTCGGGCCATCCCCCATAAAGCGGCTGTCCGCGCTGTCATCCCGGTTATCGCCCATGGCAAAGAAGTAGCCCGGCGGCACAACGTAATCCGGCGTGTTGTTCTGCGCACCATCATCCATCAGCTTGAGCACCTGATGCGCCACAACACCCGTGCCACCGCTGGCAGGAAGCTGCTCATCACACGCCTCCCCTTCCATTGGCACACGGGATTCATCCAGCGCCGTATATGGATGCGGAGCGAGGCAGGGCACGAGCTGATTGTTCAGATACAGGTGCCCTTCCGTCACACGCACATGGTCACCCGGCAGACCGATAATCCGTTTGACGTAGTCAACAGAGGTATCTTTGGTAAAGCGGAAGACAGCCACGTCCCCACGGTGCGGCTCAGCCCCCCAGATCCGCCCCTGAAACAGGTTGGGCGAGAACGGGAGGGAGTAGTGGGAATAGCCGTAGCTGTATTTGGACACCATAATATAGTCCCCAACCTGCAAGGTCGGGATCATGGAGCCGGACGGGATCACGAAGGTTTCAAACAGGAAAGTGCGGAAGAGAGTTACAACCAGCACCACCCAGATGATGGTTTTAGCGTATTCCAGCACGAGCTGCCCGATTGATGCAGGCTCCCCTGCGCCTGATGCCATGGGAGTCTGGTCCGGGTTGGTCATGTCCTGCACCGCCTGTCTGCTTTGAAAAAGAAAAGAAAAATCGGCGGGATCAAGCCGCGCACCCTACGCAATGTCAAGCCGGACGCCCCGAGATTATCACCTCAGCAAAGGCGTAAGGAGCCTCATCCGTCATGCTCAATACCAGATACGGCACCAGCCCTGCTGGCGCAATCTGCTGTAACCGAAGCAAAGCCGCACCTGTCAGCACCAGCGTTGGCTGGCCGGAGGGCAGATTTTCTACCCCGATCTGACTTTGTGCAACCCCCTGAGCAAACCCGGTGCCCAGCGCTTTGGCGCAAGCCTCCTTGGCGGCCCAGCGTTTGGCGTAGGCCCCGATCCGCGCCTGACCACTGCGCCGCTCAGCCCGAGCGCGTTCCGTAGGGGTGAAAACCCGGTTAAGAAACCGGTCCCCGAACTGCGCTATCACGCGCTCTATCCGGCGCATGTCGCATAGATCCACCCCGGCGGCGATCACACTCACGCCCGCGCCCTGTCAGCCTGAGAAATTCCCTGCGCAGTTCGCAAAGCGGCAATTACGGAGGAAAGATGCCGCAGGTCCCGCACCTCCACATCCACAAGAATTTCCATGAAATCGAGCTGGCGATGGACAATTTTCAGATTAACCACTGATGCATCACACTTGGACACCGTGTTGGTAATGGCTGCCAGCACGGAGGATTCGTTTTCCGCTACAATGGTAATCCGCCCCACCCGCAGCTCTCCGCTGCCGGAACGGGCCATGGCATCATAATCCCAGTCCACATCCAGAAAGCGTTCCGGCGTAGCGGCAAAGCTTTCCAGCGTGGGGCAGGTTCGGGTGTGAATAGTCACGCCCTTACCGGTAGCAACCACACCCACAATCCGGTCGCCCGGCAGTGCATGACAACAGGCGGCAAAATGTACGGCTACACCGGGGCCAAGCCCCACCAACGGGATAGCCCCACCAGAGCGACCACTGCTCGCCCCGCTTGACGCACGAGGGCGCGGCCCGGCAGTACCCAGCACGCCCGGCAGCCCTGCCACCATACGCGGCGCACGGGTGGCACGGCGCAGTTCCGGATAGGCCGCATGCACAACATCCCGCGCCCCGAGATTATTGTTGCCTACCGACACATACAGATCCTGAAGGGAGTTCTGCTTCAGAGCTTTGAGTGTCGTTTCGATAACTTTTTCGGAGCCATCCACCCCTTCCTGACGGAAGGCCTTGGCCAGGGCTGCGCGTCCGCTATCCAGATAGGTCTGGCGCTGCTGCGCGGCCACATAACGACGGATACGCGCCCGGGCCTTGCCCGTAACCACAAACCGCTCCCACGAGGGAGACGGTGCCCCCCCGCGTGCGGTCATGATTTCGACCTGATCCCCGTTCTGCAGCTCATGCCGCAGCGGCATCAGGCGACCATTGATCTTTGCCCCGACGCAGGAATCCCCAATCTGGCTGTGCACGGCGTAGGCAAAATCAACCGATGTTGCACCACGCGGCAGCGAGATAAGCTGGCCTTTGGGAGAGAAGCAGAAAACCTGATCCTGATAGAGCTCGAGTTTGGTATTTTCCAGAAACTCATCCGGCGCAGATGAGGCTTCCAGAATTTCCAGAAGATCCTGCACCCAGCGCGGGCGACGGAACCCGGCAATACCGCCCCCCTCAGCATCACCTTCCTTATAGGACCAGTGTGCCGCAACACCGTTTTCGGCAATGTCATGCATAGCCTCGGTACGGATCTGCACTTCAATTTTCTGGTTGCGTGGGGAGCGCAGCGTCACCCCGGTATGCAGGCTCTGATATCCGTTGGCCTTGGGAGTGGAAATATAATCTTTGAAACGCCCGGCGATAACCGGATAGGCGGCATGCACCGCCCCCAGCGCCATGTAGCAATCCTCGCGCGTATTCACGACGACGCGAAACGCCATAATGTCTGAAAGCTGCTCAAACGCCACATTGCGGCGCTGCATTTTCTCCCAGATGGAATAGGGGGATTTCTCGCGACCAGAGACGTGAACGTTCTGCAAACCGGCTTCTTCACACAGGCGCAGCAGTTCCCGCCGCACCTCTTCAATCACATCCGCACCCTGCCCGCGCAGGTAGTTCAGGCGAGCCCGAATGGTGGCGTCTGCTTCCGGCTCAAGCTGCGCGAAGGAGAGGTTTTGCAGCTCGGTCTTGACCCGGTCCATACCGATACGTTCGGCAAGGGGGGCATAGATATCGAGCGTTTCCCGCGCAATGCGCTGGCGGCGGTCCACCCGCTCCACAAAATGCAGCGTGCGCATGTTGTGCAGGCGGTCAGCCAGCTTGACCAGCAGAACGCGAATGTCTTTCGACATTGCCAACACAAGTTTGCGGAAGTTTTCGGCCTGCTTGGTACGGTCGGACTGAAGCTCAAGCCGGGTCAGCTTGGTTACGCCATCAACCAGATCCGCCACGGTAGGGCCGAACTGCGTGCGCAGATCATCCTGCGTGATACCGGTATCTTCAATGGTATCATGCAGAAGTGCCGTGATGATGGACGGAACATCCAGCCGGAAACCAGCCAGAATCATCGCCACCGCCAACGGATGGGTTATATACGGGTCACCATTATCGCGAAGCTGGCTCTCATGAGCCTTTTTCGCCACGTCAAACGCGCGACGAATAGCCTCCAGATCAGCATTGGGGGCATAGCCACGCACAATGTTGATCAACCGGTCGCAGGTAAAGTCCCCGCGCACCGATGAATCTGGAGAAACTGAGACCGGGGTAAACTCCCCGGTTACAACAGGCAGGAACGCAGAACCGGCAGAGTCTGCATCAGACACCACAGACCCGGCCCCGTTATCACCCCCTGCCCGCGTCACACGCTTTTACCGCCGCGCACGTCCGCTAAGAGCGGCCTCGATCGCACCGGCATCATCAGTTGCTTCTTCTTCAGGTGACACTTCCTGCAGACCAAAAATGTTCTGCTCGGTGGGCACCAGATCCTGAACTTCTTCATCAACAGGCTCGGGCTCGGGCTCACGGGCCTGAGAACGAATCAGATCATTCCGCAGTTCAGGCAGTTTGACAGTTTCATCCGCGATTTCGCGCAGGGCGACAACCGGATTCTTGTCATTATCCCGATCAATGGTAAGCTCTTCACCGCGTGAGATGTTGCGGGCGCGTTGCGCCGCATACAGCACCAGCTCAAAGCGGTTCGGGACTTTCTCTACGCAGTCTTCGACAGTGACTCGTGCCATTTACGAAGAGCCTCCAGACAATTCAGCTAAAAATACAGAGAGAGCAGTGTAACGCATCGCTCCATCCCTAGGAAGACCTTATTCCTGAATCCGGCGGATTTCCTGATCTGCGACATCAGGCAGCAGGTCTGTCAGCGCTTTCCCACTAGAAGGGTGAACCCATTCAGGCGCCACATCATGCAGGGGGAGCAGCACAAACGCCCGCTCATGCGCACGAGGATGAGGGAGAGTAAGATGCGAATCAGTCTGACATACACTTCCAAACATGATAAGATCCAGATCAAGAGTTCGGGCTGCATTCGGTATGGAACGCTGGCGCCCGAAGCGCGTTTCTATGGCTTGAAGCGCTTCCAGCAGAGCCTCTGGCCCCATCGTTGCGCTCCCCCTTGCCATGCCGTTAATATAAGGAGGCTGCCCCGAAGGTGGTACAGGCGCACTCTCATACCAGCCCGAAACGGCGTCCACGCTCAGCCCGGGAATATCTTGCAATGCCGCAACAACCTGCCGGCACGTCTCGAGCGCCGCCTGCCCCGCATATGGCAAGTTTGCACCTATCGCGATAAAAACCGTTTCCGGCTTTACTAAGGTTTTTGTCATGTCTGATATATTTGCCATGCCAATCTATCTTTTTTTCTAAACACGGGTATAATCCGCGCCAGTTTACCCATAAAGCCTTGAATGCGATAGATTTTTAACCAACATTCAAAACTATTCACGGTACTATTTAGAGGAAAAAACTCGAATGAATCTCAAAAAAGAAGAAAGGACGTGCCTCTTCATTGATGGCTCCAGCCTTTATTCAACCTCCCGTGGTCTTGGCTTTGATGTCGACTATAAAAAGCTGCTGGATTTTTTCACATCTAAGACCCACGTCATTCGCGCCTATTATTACGCTGCCATTCTGGACACAGAGGACTACTCTCCCCTCAAACCGTTGACAGACTGGCTGTCCTACAACGGGTATTTCCTGGTGACCAAGCCTGCACGCGAATTTACCGACTCAACCGGTAAGCGCCGCGTAAAAGGTAATATGGAAATCGAGATTGCTGTGGACATGATGGAAATGGCTCCACATATCGACCACGCAATTCTCTTCAGTGGGGATTCGGACTTCCGCCGCGTGGTGGAAGCCGTGCAGCGTCAGGGCACCCGCGTTTCTGTGGTTTCCTCCATGCGCTCCTCCCCGCCGCTGATTGGTGATGACCTGCGCCGCCAGGCAGACAACTTCCTGGAACTGGCCACCATTGCCAACAACTTTACCCGCCGCCAGCAGGCAGACACCGCCCCGCAGCGCCCTCGCGTTGGTGCAGCGGCCCCCATTCGGCACCCGGCAGACCAGATGAGCGAGCCTGATGACGACGATGATGATGGCCAGATTCTCTAAGACCCCTTTTAAAAGCGTCCGCTACACAAGGCTGATAAAAAATTTCCGGGACTGGTATTTTTTGTCACGGGCGTAACGTTTCTTGAAAAACCCCTGCTCCACAGCCATCTGGCTCCGCCCGGATTATGCTGTAGCAGGGGTATTTTTTTATCTGCCCCAGCCCGTAATTCCGCTAAATTTTGCTCCCCACCTGCATTCCTGTAAAAAAAATTTCAGACTTGCGGAAAAAAAGCCGATGCCATGCGTTTCATTCAACTCTATCATGCTGCGTAAAGGTCTTTGGCCATGACCGTCTCGCATCACCTGCCTGCATATTTTTTTGGAGAAACCTATGCCCACTTGTTCTGAAGCCCGAGCTGGCCTCCTCTCGCTGCTGCGTGGCGTTGAACACTTCAACACTGAGATTTTCCCGGCCAAGCAAACCCTTTTTGCTGCTCTAGCAGACGGGCAGTCCCCCAATGCCCTGTTTATTGCCTGTGCAGACAGCCGCATTAACCCGAGCATGATTACGCAAACAGAACCGGGCGAGCTGTTCATTCTGCGTAACATTGGCAACATTGTTCCTGCCTACGGCGAAATGCTTGGCGGCGTGTCCTCTGCAGTGGAATATGCTGTGGCAGGACTTGGTGTTTCTGCAATTATCGTCTGTGGCCATTCAGATTGCGGCGCGATGAAAGCTCTGCTGGCACCGGAAAAAAGCGGCCTGGATAAAATGCCCACCGTGCGCAAATGGCTGCGTAATGCAGAAGCCGCCCGCGCTGCACTGGGAGATCTGAAAGCTGAAGATGCTGGCCCGGCCAACGTCCGCAGCCTGTCTGAACAGAATGTGCTGTTGCAGCTTTCTCACCTGAAAACCCACCCTGCTGTTGTGGCAGGTATGGCACGCGGCACGCTGTTCCTGCAGGGCTGGTTTTATGACATCGGGACAGGTGAAATCACCATTCTTGATGAACAGACCCGCAAAACAACCACTATCCCGCAGGCTATTGCGCAGCTGGAAGCCATGCCTGCGTAATATGCTGGCTGGCGTGCCCTCAGACCATCCCTTCCAGCGGAAGCCGGCAGAGCGTATGCTTTGCCGGTTTTTCTTTGTATGAGACAATTTGTAAAATATCTTCTGCTTTCAGGGGCTTTCTCTCTCGCAGCCTCTACATTACCCGGTATTCCTGCTGCCCGGGCAGCCTTTGCAAGCCCGACTGCTGTAGAACGACCCGTTGCCGCCCCCATTCCGCCAACGGAATCAGCGAGTCACCCGGCCCTGCCAGCACCAGACGCTGCGTCCTCCACTTCGGTCACACAAGAGCAAAAAACCTCATCGTCCGAAACAAGGTTTACAGATCTTCCCTTACCGGTTCCTGCTCCCGCTCCTTTGGCCTCGCCTTCTCCGCTCAAGCTGGCAACATGGAATATGGAATGGCTGATGGCGGAGAACGGGCCGCTGGCCGCCATAGCGCCACCCGACCGGCCGCACCGCACAGCCGCAGATTTTGAAAAACTTGCTGCCTACGCACAGCATCTGAATGCCGACATCATCGGATTGCAGGAAGTGGATACACCCGCCACGGCAGAACGGATTTTTCCACCCCGGATCTATCAGGTTTTTATGACGGACGAAGCCGTGCTCCAGCATCCGGCGCTGGCTGTGCGCAAATCTTTGCGGACCCATCGCAATCCGGATGTTGCAGCACTGGACATCTCACCCACCACAGCCGCGCACCATTTGCGGCACGGGCTGGATATTACGGTTGAAACCAGCACACAGCCCCTGCGTATTCTGGTGCTGCATCTGAAAACTGGCTGCTGGGAAAATCCAGTTTCAGAAAAGCAGCATAGCTGCCCCACTCTGCTGCAACAGTTTGGTGTGTTGCAAAACTGGATCAGCGCACGCGCCGAAGCCCATGAAGCCTTTGTGATTATGGGCGATTTCAACCGACGCATGACAGTCTACGATCCGTTTTTCCTGCTTTTAAATCATGCCGCCCCGTTGGATCTAACAACTGGCGGATGGGCCAGCCCTTGTGAAAATGGCTCGTATTTTATTGACCATATTCTTCTGGGGGGTGCCGCGAAGGCATGGATCCTGCCCCACTCTTTGCGCGTCATGACGTATCGGCCAGACACTCAACCGGCTACTTTGTCTGACCACTGCGCTGTTTCGGTACGCCTGATGCCGAAAACTCCCACCCCGCCCACAATCACCGCAGATCCGGTGGCGCACCCGGCACCGCCAGTGCCTCCGGCTGCATCTCCAGAATTCCCGCCGCCGACATCTCCGATGTAACCAACATCGCCGGTATTGTCGTGTCGTCGAAAGCAGCTACGGTCCTCTGGTGCCTTGTCACGCGCAAACCATAAAAAAACCGCTGCGGATTGCTCCACAGCGGCTTTTTGCACACAACACAAACCCGGAATGGGTGAGCGCTATCTCTTAGAAGGAGCGGCCACGCCCTGAGGGGGCACCACCGCCGCCACCGGAGCGGCCACCGCGACCGCCGCCACCAGCCGGACGGCCACCGCCACGCGGCGGGCCACCACGACCACCGCCGCCGCCATTGCCGCCACGCGGCGGACCACCGCGACCACGGCCACCGCCACCCAGAACAGGGGGACGCATGGTGGAGGCTTCTGCATCAGCAGAGTGCCAGGGGTGGTCACGCACCACCGGAATGGGCTTGCCAATAATCTTTTCAATGTCGCGCAGCCAGGCGCGCTGTTCCGGGTCACAGAATGACACGGCCCAGCCATCACGCCCTGCACGGGCCGTCCGGCCAATGCGGTGCACGTAGCTTTCCGGCACATTCGGCAGATCGTAGTTAAAGACGTGGCTTACATCGTCCACATCAATACCACGGGCCGCAATATCAGTTGCAACGAGCACTTTTACGCTGCCAGCCCTGAAGCCGTTCATCGCCCGCTCACGCGCACCCTGAGACTTGTTGCCGTGAATGGCTTCCGCCACCACGCTGTTCTTGTTCAGGAATTCCGCAACCTTGTTGGCTTCATGCTTCATCAGCGTGAACACCACGGCGCGGGCAACCTTGGGAGATTCAACCAGTGTCAGCAGCGCATCGCGCTTATTCGTGCCGTCCACAAACATCACAGCCTGCTGGATACGGTCCACAGTGCTGGACGGCGGGGTCACTTCTACTGTTGCCGGGTCATTCAGCAGGGAGTTAGCCAGATCCGCAATGCTGCGCGGCATGGTCGCGGAGAACAGCAGAGTCTGCCGTTTTGCAGGCAGATAGGTCATGATGCGGCGAATATCGCGCACAAAGCCCATGTCCAGCATGCGATCGGCTTCATCCAGCACGAGCACTTCAAGAGCGGAGAGGTCAATAAAGCCCTGACCGATGAGGTCGAGCAGACGGCCCGGTGCTGCCACCAGAACATCAACACCGCGGCGCATGGCTTCAACCTGACGCCCCTGCCCCACGCCACCGAACACAACGGCCTGCGTAAATTTCATGTGGCGAGCATAGGCTTTGAAGCTCTCGCTGATCTGGGAAACCAGCTCACGCGTGGGAGCCAGCACCAAAACGCGGGGCTTTTTAGGGCCAGCCACTTTAGGGTGTGCATTCAGGTGGTTCAGGATAGGCAGGGCAAAAGCTGCCGTCTTACCCGTGCCGGTCTGGGCCAGACCAAGCAGGTCACGGCCTTTCAGCAGGTAAGGAATGGACTGGGCCTGAATGGGCGTCGGGGTTTCATACCCGTGCTCGGCCAGCGCCTGTAACAGGGGGGCAGCAAGATTCAGATCAGAAAACGTGGTCATCAGGGCAAACCTTTTCGTGCAGCCTGAAAAACGAGACGAGAACACCCTTTTTCAGTTACGCACCATATCGTGTCAGGATGAGGTAAAAGCGGCATACAAATTATGCTGAACCTCGACCTCAAGCATGAACTTTTTTTAACAATACTGGCAGCGTCACGTCTTTTCAGAAAAATCAGTCTGAAAACCCTGCCTTGAGATGAGTATATAAGAGGTGTTTTCTTACCCCGCAAGTCTTTCCGTACCATATTAGTCCGAAAAGAACGTCCCATGACATTCCCTACCGTCTGCTCCTGCTCTGGTCCGTACAGGCATAGAACAGACTGGTAAAATGGTCTGGTGCGACAATTTTAAAGGAAGTTTTACAAAAACAGAAAAGAAGTCCTGTGCTGTAAAAAGGCCTTATTTACGTCTTATGATCTAAACAAAGTTTTAGAAGAAATATTCAAACACTAAAGCGGTTGGCAAGAATAACATCCTGCCGGGGCAGACTTCCACCTTTCGGCTTGGCTGGAGCGCTACCTTTCCCTATGACCACAAACAGGCCAATCGTGTGGTCTTTGGGCAAATTGATCAGCTTTCCTACGGCATCAAAATCAAACCCGTCCATCGGGCAGGTCTGATAGCCCAGAGAAACCGCCGTCAGCATCAGTGTCTGAGCGGCCAGCCCGCAGGAGCGCATGGCTTCATCCCGCTGCACCTGCTCACGCCCCCGATAATACTGGTCGATCATCCCGCTCATCAGCGCCTGCACGTCCTGCGGAGCATCCTGCCAGTAGCGGGCCGGGTTCTTGTTCCAGGCCGCCAGATCCGCACAGACCACAACCAGAACGGAGGCATCCGTCACCTGAGCCTGATCCCACGCCGCAGCGCGTATCTGCTTGCGCAGTGCAGGGTCCGTTACCACCACAAAGCGCCAGTTCTGCAAATTGAAGGCTGTTGGCCCCATGCGGGCCGCATCCAGAATCTGCGCAAGGTCCGCTTCAGGGATTTGAAAGTCCGGATCGTACTGCTTGACGGCACGGCGCGTAGCGACTGCTTTCAGAACATCCATCTCTCTTAGCCTTTTATCTTGTGGTCCGGCGGGCAATCTCCCTTGCGCCGCAGCAGGAACAGGGCCTGTTCACCAAACAGATTAGCCAGCCGGATAGAGCGCCGCCACGGGGCGCGCTCACCCTCTTCATCCACGGCCATCCATTGCTGCACACAATAGCCCTCCTCCGTACATAACGCGAGGAAGTCCCGAATGGTACAGGGGTGGATATTAGGCGTTTCATACCACTGGGTATGCCAGACGGCTGTCATAGGCATGCGCCCGCTGAGCAGCAGCTTCAGCCGGAGCTGCCAATGGCCGAAATTGGGGAAGGACACAATGGCATGCCGCCCGATACGAAGCATCTGCCGCAGCACTTCCCGCGGGCGTTCTACGGCCTGCAAGGTCCGCTGCAACACCACATAATCAAACGCATCATCCGGGTAATGTGCCAGATCGTGGTCAGCATCGCCATGCACCACGGGCAGGCCGTGGGCAACGGAACGCGTCACTTCCCGCATATCAATTTCAATGCCACGGGCATCACACCCACGCAGGCGGAACAGATGGTCGATCAACGCGCCATCCCCGCTGCCAACGTCCAGAACCCGCGTGCCGGGTTCGATCATGTCTGCAATCAGTCGTTGATCAAGGCGCATCAGGCCAGCCCCGCATGGTCTGCCACACCGCACAGGAAGCCCCGCACGGTCCTGTCAAAATCCGGTTCATCCAGCAGAAAGGAATCATGCCCCTTGTCCGTTTCAATCTCCACAAAAGAGACATTGGCTGCGGCCTGATTCAACGCGCGCACCAGGTAACGGGCGCTGGAGGTCGGGAACAGCCAGTCGGACGAGAAGGACACCACACAAAACCGCACCGGCGTGCCTGCAAAGGCGGCAGGGAGTTCCCCATCATGCTCGGCGGCCAGGTCAAACCAGTCCATAGCGCGGGTGATGGTCAGGTAGGAATTGGCATCAAACCGCTGCACGAATGCAGACCCCTGATAGCGCAGATAGGATTCCACCTCGAACACATCGCCAAACATTGCCAGAGAGGCTTCAGGGGCCTGCGCATCTTTCGGGTCACGCCGCACACGGCGACCAAATTTGCGAGTCAGGGCCTCTTCGGAAAGATAGGTGATGTGCGCCATCATGCGCGCCACAGCCAGCCCACGGGCCGGAACCACGTTGTGCTCCCAGTAGCGGCCGCCATACCAGTCAGGGTCTGCAAAAATAGCCTGACGCCCGACCTCGTTGAACGCAATATTCTGGGCGGAATGGTATGGGGATGTGGCAATAGGCATGGCCGCCAGCATCATGTGCGGGTACGTCACCGCCCATTCCAGCACCTGCATGCCGCCCATGGAGCCACCGACCACGGCAAATAGCCGCTCGATCCCCAGAGACCGCACCATTTTATACTGCGCGCGCACCATGTCCCGGATGGTAATGGGTGGAAAATCCGTGCCCCAGCGCTCGACCTTGCCCTCGGCACAGGCCGGTTTGAGGGAGCGCGGGCCGGTGCTACCCATGCAGCCGCCCAGCACGTTCATGCAGATAACAAAAAAGCGGTTGGTATCAATGGGCCGCCCCGGCCCCACCATACGCACCCACCAGCCGGGTTTGCCGGTTTGCGGGTGAGCATCCGCCACGTACTGGTCCCCCGTAAAGGCGTGACAGATGACAATGGCGTTGTCCCGCCGGGTGGAAAGCTGGCCATAGGTGCGATAGGCCACGTCGAGCGGAGCCAGATGCACACCGCATTCCAGATCCAGCCCGTCAGGGAACGAGGCATGCTGATGCTCACCGACATCAAGAGGCGCTGTGCTGTTCATAGAGGTGGTACCAACTCCGGCTGGAAGACCTCCGACATAAGAGCGAAAACAGGACGGATCAAGTCCGTCTTAATTTCTACGCAGGCCTGTCATGCCGGTATCAGTTGTCCATTTTCAGAGCGGCGAGGAAGGCGCTCTGAGGAATTTCCACCTTCCCAAACTGCCGCATGCGCTTTTTACCCTCTTTCTGCTTTTCAAGCAGTTTGCGCTTACGGGAGATATCACCGCCATAACATTTGGCCGTCACATCCTTGGAAAGTGCCCCGATGGTTTCACGCGCAATCACCTTACTGCCAATAGCGGCCTGAACAGCAATCTTGAACAGCTGGCGAGGGATAAGATCTTTCAGGCGCGCGCAAATTGAACGGCCACGGGTTTCCGCAGCAGACCGATGCGCAATGAAAGACAGTGCATCCACCGGCTCCTGATTAACCAGAATGGAAATACGCACGAGGTCACTCTCCTCATACCCATCCATCTGATAGTCAAAGCTGGCGTAACCGCGCGTGAGGGACTTCAGGCGGTCATAGAAGTCAAACACCACCTCGTTCAGCGGTAGGCGATAGACGGCCATCGCGCGGTTGCCCACGTAGGTCAGATCCACCTGCACGCCACGGCGATCCGTGCACAGGGTCAGCACGGCCCCCAGATATTCATCCGGCACCATGATGGTGGCCTTGATCCACGGCTCATTGATCGTCGCGATCTGAGACAGATCAGGCATATCAGCCGGGTTGTGCAGTTCTTCTTTCTGCCCGTTGGTCAGGGTGATGTGGTACACCACGGACGGCGCGGTCGCGATCAGATCCAGATCGAACTCACGGGACAGACGTTCCTGAATAATTTCCAGATGCAGCAGGCCAAGGAACCCACAGCGGAAGCCAAAGCCCAGCGCTGCTGACGTCTCGGCCTCATAATGGAAGGAGGCATCGTTCAGGCGCAGCTTGGAAAGGCTGTCCCGCAGCTTTTCAAAGTCATCTGCCACAATGGGGAACAGGCCACACCACACCACGGGAATGGAGGGTTTGAAGCCAGCCAGTGCCTTTTCTGCCGGGCGACGCTCATCTGTAATGGTGTCACCCACGTTACAGTCAGCCACGGTTTTGATGGCCGCGTTGATGTAGCCCATCTCACCCGGACCGAGGCTTTCAACCGTGGTCATACGCGGGGCAAACACACCTACCTGATCAACCTGATGCACGGCCCCGGAGGACATCATGCGCACTTTCATGCCGCGCTTGAGCCGCCCTTCCTTGATGCGCACCAGAACGATCACGCCCAGATACGGGTCATACCAGCTATCCACCAGCATGGCCTGAAGCGGCTTTTCCGCATCCCCCTTGGGGGCAGGCAGACGGGTGACAACTGCTTCCAGAACACCTTCAATGTTCAGGCCGGTCTTGGCAGAAATTTCCACGGCATCATCCGCGGGGATGCCAATCACTTCTTCAATCTGTTCCTTGACGCGCTCAACATCAGCGGCAGGCAGATCGACCTTGTTCAGCACCGGCACAATTTCGTGGTTGGCATCAATAGCCTGATACACGTTGGCCAGCGTCTGCGCTTCAACCCCCTGAGAGGCATCCACCACCAGCAGCGAGCCTTCACACGCGGCCAGAGAGCGGCTGACTTCATAAGCGAAATCAACGTGTCCGGGGGTGTCCATCAGGTTCAGGATGTAGGTCTTGCCATCCTTTGCCGGGTAGGTCAGCCGGACGGTCTGGGCCTTGATGGTGATACCTCGCTCACGCTCAAGATCCATATTATCGAGCACCTGATTGGTCATCTCGCGGGCAGTCAGTGCTCCGCAAGCCTGAATCATGCGATCGGCCAGTGTCGATTTCCCATGATCAATATGGGCAATAATCGAGAAATTACGGATGAGCGAAAGGGGTGTGTCGGTCATGCTGCTCCCTTTAAGCGATACGGAGAGACTTGTCAGCCAGTTCCGCACGACCGCAGCGTGTTTCCCTGTAAATTTTTACCGATTGCCCGTCCTGGGCCGCTTTTTCAGCTCGAATCGTCAGGGGCCTGTGGCAGCACAGGCCCCGTTCTTATGTCTGATCAGAACTCAGCAGCGATTGTGCCAAAATATTCGCGCGGGGCTGCCTGATAGAGAATGGCGTTATTATCGCCAGACATGGCCGCCGTGCCGTAAAGCCCGCCAAAATAATTCTGGTTGAACAGATTGTTGACGGAGAAGCTCGCCTTCAGGTTTTGCAGAGAATGGCCAATTTTTCCAAAGTTGTAGGATGCCATCAGAGAGGACGTCCAGTAGGACGGCACCTTCACGTCATTCGTATACGTCATTGCCATAGCGCTGCTATAGGTCGTGTTGAAGTTAAAAGACGCCTGACGGTAGGTATAGTTGACATTCGCCTTATACATAAACTTCGGATAGAAAACCTGATGCTTGCCTTTGAGGCTGACAGTGCCGCCATTGTACGGAATGGAGGTTGATTTGTACTCAGCATCATTCCAGCTGAAGCTGTTGGTGATTTCAAGACCGTGGAACGGGCGGATTGTTCCCAGCACGTCAGCGCCGTTCATGGTTTCACGCCCCACGTTCAGATACGCGCTATAGGTATTGTTGACCGGGCCTGAGGTGATCCCTGCCAGCCGGTTGTAATAGTCGGTGTGATAAAAATCGACCGTGCCGGAGAACAGGGCTGAATTGTAGCGATAGCCCACAACGTAGTTCCAGGTTCTTTCAGGCTTCAGCTTGCTTTTGTTTTCATTGAAAACCTGCTGGGCCGGGTTGCTTGCGTTTCCAAGGCCGCCCCAGGGGGTGCCACCGTTTGTCTGGGTTGCGTAGTCATAGGTCCGCATGTTTTCCGCAATATCCCAGTAGAATTCATGCTTATCGAGAAAATGATAATCAAAGGCAAAGTGCGGCAAGAAAGCATTGGAGGCCGTCATGCTGCCAGAAGCAGGATGCGCGTAATACGTGCCCCATGTGGAAGCCAGCGCCGCTGTATTATCCGAGCTGGTGCCGCCATGCGTTGTTTGCGTCAGGGACCGGAAGCCACCTTCAAGCGTCATGCCCGGAATAATATGCCACACGTCTTTCAGGTAAAACTGGAAGGTATTGGTGCTGAAGGAGTCCGCCCACCAAGTGGCACCAGTTCCGTTTTTAAAGCCACTCAGGGTTGAGTGTGCGCTATTCACACCATCTTCATACAAGCGCGTGGGGTAGTTGAAGCTATTGTTCTGATACCACACACCGCTCTGAATATCGTTATTATGCAGCTTCAATGTGAAGTTTTGCGTAAACCCGATACGCCGGACATCCGGGTGGCCCATCTGCTGCACCATAGGCACGCCAGAGGTTGGAGACGTCAGGAAGTTGTTCGTCCCGCCGTAATCCCCGTTTGAAACATGCCCGTACAGAACCGTATTGGATTTAAGGTTGCTCAGAATATCGTATTCATTGACGATAGCGCTTAGATAATTCCTCTGCACCTGTGAGCCATCCCAGAAGATATTGGAGGCCTCATCCGCAGAAAGCTTCCCCTGCACTTCTGCTGGCACAGTGCCTGCCTGCGCATCAGCTGCCCAGCGCACGGCTTTTGCATAATCAGGTTTGAGCATGGCGACCTGACCGTAGTTCTGCCACATGTTTTTGGTCATAGTCAGGAAGTTATATTGTGTAAAGCCAGAGTAATCGAAAATAGCCGTCAGCTTTCCACGCCCATGCATATAGGGCTGCACAAGTTTGACATTGGCCTGATTTTCTCTCTGGTCCCCATACCCTTTCCAGAGATTCTGCGATGTTCTGGCAAAGGATGCGTAAAATTTTGTACCGCTTGAGTTCAGAATACCGCTGTCTACACGAGCAAAAGTACGAAACCCGTTATAGCTGCCAAAACTCTGGCTCACCTTGCCACCGGCTTTGTCTTTCGGGTCAGACGACTGGAATGTAAGCGCCCCGCCCAGTGTCTGGCCGGATGGCATCTCTACCGCGCCAGCCCCCTGAGAAACAGACATGGACTGAATGTTGTCCTGAATTTCAATCTGATCAATATTCAGTCCATACCAGTTATGAAACCCAAATCCCCCCATTGGAATGCCGTCAATCGTGCCACCAAGCTGGGACTGATTGAATCCGCGTACATAAAAGGTACTGGCCGCTGTATCCATACCCAGTGCATCAGAAGACCCGAAGCTGACCCCCGGTGTCGTGGCTGCCAGAACCTGAAGTGGGCTGGACCCTGATGTGAAATGATCAATCATCGCACGGGACACCACAACATTGGCCCCGGTTGAATGAGCATGATTAGAGGTAACCTGCACCTCCTCCCCCGCAGCAGACCGGACAGGACGCGAAGCAGATGCTGAACGGCGCTGTGCAGGCGCATTTTTTTTAGAAGCTGGCACCACACGATGATGCTGTTTTGCAGAAACCCGGCCCGGTGGGGAGGAAGACGCATCAGCCTGAGCCTGTTTTGCAAGAGCTGCAGAACAGAACACGAGGGCCGTGCAGGTTAGAAGATACGATCGCCCTCGCAAGCCGTGAAACAGTGTCATCATTATATTTACCAGTTCCGCATATATTATACGATCCTCACGGTATGAGATTCTGGTTCGTCCCCGAAACGTTATCTCTCCGATTTACCTTCACGTTTCTGTGATAAATCGTAACGACTCGGTATTTATAAATATATTTCGATAATATTTTTTTATTATTTCATATTTTTATAGAACAAAACCAGAATATATTTTTAAAACGTCCCAATTACAATCCGATGCAGCCATATACCGGACTTACCCTCCGGCACCGGCACTCCGTCCTGCTCCGGGTCGGCAGAGTCTTTGGCTGCCTCTGTATCTTCCAGCGCGTGTGTCATTCCATGTTCCGCAGCCAGCGCAGCAAAGGGTTGCACCACCCAGCAGGATGCCTGTGCAGTGTGCTCCGGTATTTTTTCCACAAGCGTGCCGAGGACAGGTTCCATACCAGAGCGCCAAAGCAGCACGCGGTCAGAGCGCCGGGGCGGCATGTCTGGCATGATCACTAATGAACTGCCTTCACGCAGCAGCGGTTCCATTGTGTCCGTATCAATCCGGACGGCGTAAGCCTCTCCCGCACCGGCAACTGCACAGGGAAGCACCACTTCATCCCACACCACACCGGTCGGATGGCCTGCACTGTCAAACAGGCCACTCCCCCGTAGGCGGGACAGAGGCAGCCCCCGGAGGCGTTGCACTAATGCACCCTCGTGCCCGCGCGCGCCGTCTTCCAGTCGCCTAACAAAAAGAGCGGGGGATATTTTCAGCACATCCAGTGCGCGTAACAGGCTGGGCAGCGCCATCCAGCGCAGAGTGCCATCTGCACTGCGGCGGCGGGAAGGATTGAAAGTAGTGGGGTCCAGTCCCGCTGCACGGGCAAGGCCAGAGGGCGTCAGCCCCTGTTCCAGAGCAAGCGCGTCCAGCGCGTCCCACAGCTCATCCGGACGGATCATTCATGCGGGGCAGAAGTGGGGGCAGGTTTCAGCCCGTCTGCCACTTTCAACACTTCCCGCGCATGGCGGCCTTTGCCTTCATCGGTCACAAAAAACCGGCCCTGCCCGTCATCACGCACAAAGCCCATGCCTTCCATCCGCAGCAGACACGGATCATCCCGCTGGCCAGCAGGTCTCCCCACGGCTCCCGCCAGACACAAACGGTGCAAGGCAGAACGACAACAGGTTTCAAGATAAGGCTCATTCCACATTCTG
>NZ_CALLXM010000081.1 GCF_937875265.1 uncultured Acetobacter sp.
TAAAGGCATAAAATCCTTAAAATTGTATCGATATTAAAATCCAGTCGTTCTTTCAATGCCTTGGAAGAAAGGAAGTCTGTATCGAAAATTACTGATCCAGTATAACAATTTGTCAAATAATAATAACCTATTGAGGCGATAGTGATATTGATTTGTACAGCATCCAGCCCTGAACGAAAGATGCCATCCTGCGCGCCTTGATCAAGAATAGCCTGAATGCGGGCAACAAATTTCTGACTGATTTCGCGTAGAATTAAAGATCCTTTGATATGGCGTGCTTTGTTAAGATTTTCGTTATTTACAAGCGTAATAAACTCTGGGTTCCTGAGATAATAATCCCATGTGAAGCGTACAAACTCTATCATTGCTTTTTTAGGAGGAAGGTCTTCCAGATTTAAGTCAGCTTCTTTAGACCGTATATCTATATAAGCTTGCTCAATAATCACTTTGAATAGATTTTCTTTGCTTTCAAAATAATGATAGATCATACGTTTATTAGCTTGCGCCTCAAGAGCAATAGTGTCCACCCGTGCTCCTTCCAGACCATTCTGAGCAAATTCTTTTTTGGCTGCGTCCAGAATGCGTTGCTTCGTAGCCTCTGCATCTCGGGTGCGTGGCTTGGAAGAAGATGGGCGTCGGGTGTTGGTTGCGCTGGACAATGGGCGTACCTGCTGGATTAGAGAGTGAGCATGATGGGTGCGTTAGCTCATTTTTAGGCGAACTTCAAAGTATCAACCGAAAGTGAAGCGTTCTAAATTTTTTTGCAACCTATTTAAGTAACTAATTGGTTTCTTGTTCGTTTGAACTGGAAAGCGCTTTTGTTTTGCGAGCAAGGCGAAATTAACGGAGAGGCAAAACGCCCCCACGCTCATGGATTGCTTCCGGAGATCAGTCCTTTTTTAGGAAGGCTCTTTCTGGGTGACCCAGTGCGATAAGAAGAGAAGGTCAGGTTTTATGACGCTGATAACAAATCTTATTTCTGCTCCAGCACAACCTCGAGACTTTGGTTTTTTTATTAATGGAGAGTGGCGGCATGGGCGTGAGATGTATGAGCGTTTCTCGCCGTCTCACGAACAGAGCGTTACCCGTACAGCATGTTGTACAAAACAGGACCTTGATGATGCTGTGGCGGCTGCTCGGAGCGCATTTGATACAGGGGAATGGGCAGGGCAGCCTGCAGCAGAACGTGCGGCTATTCTGCTCCGTGTCGCTAGCTTACTACGTGAACGGGTCGATGAGGTTGCATACTGGGAAGTGCTTGAAAATGGGAAACCGCTTACTCAGGCTAAAGGAGAAATTGCTCACGCTATAGCGTGCTTTGAAACTGCAGCAGGGGCCGCTCGACTGCTGCATGGCAACACGTTTAATAATCTTGGAGACTCCCTTTTTGGGATGGTTTTGAGAGAACCTATTGGCGTTGTCGGCCTTATTACCCCATGGAATTTTCCCTTCATGATTTTGTGCGAAAGGCTTCCTTTTATTCTTGCTTCTGGATGTACGGTTGTCGTCAAACCGGCAGAAGTGACGAGTGCTACTACGCTGATACTGGCAGATATTCTTGCAGAAGCCGGACTGCCAAAAGGTGTTTATAATGTTGTCACAGGGGCTGGTAACGTTATTGGGCAGGCGATGGCTGAGCATGATGGCATTGATATGCTGTCTTTTACAGGCTCGACCCGGGTCGGGCGCTCATGCGTCAAGGCATCTGCAGAGAGTAACCTGAAAAAACTGGGCCTGGAACTGGGTGGTAAAAACCCGATTATTGTTTTTTCTGATAGCAATCTGGATGATGCAGCAGACGCTGTTGCCTTTGGGGTGAGTTTTAATACAGGGCAATGTTGTGTTTCAACCAGTCGCCTTATAGTCGAGCATTCTATTGCTGACGTCTTTGAGGCTCTTGTTGCCAGAAAAATGGCTAAGATCCGTGTTGGTAATCCGTTTGATCCGAAAACCCAGATCGGAGCCATTACAACGGAGGCCCAGAATAAAACAATTCTAGAGTATATTGAAAAAGGAAAGTCTGAAGGGGCTGTTTTGCGATGCGGTGGTACTGTTGTTGATAGCGGACTAGGACGCTACATCGCGCCAACGTTTTTCACGCATGTCACTCCATCCATGTCTATTGCTCAGGATGAAATTTTTGGTCCAGTTCTGTCATCTTTCCATTTTGAAACGGTTGAAGAGGCCATTCGTCTGGCAAATGATACTGTCTATGGTCTGGCCGCTTCAGTCTGGACGCAGGATATTAGTAAGGCTTTGAGTGTCACACGACGCGTTAAAGCGGGGCGTTTTTGGGTAAATACTATTATGAGTGGTGGACCAGAAACGCCACTTGGTGGCTTCCGGCAATCAGGGTGGGGGAGAGAAGCTGGTCTGGCTGGTGTTGAAGAATATACACAGCTCAAAACGGTGCATATTGAAACTGATAAACGTACCCACTGGATTGCATCATGACCACATCTTTCGACTATATTGTCGTGGGCGGTGGCTCAGCGGGGTGTGTGCTGGCAAGTCGCCTGTCTGAAGATCCCACAGTAAAAGTCTGCCTGATTGAAGCAGGCAAACGAGACACAAATCCGTTTATCCATATTCCTGCCGGGTTTGCAAAAATGACAGGCGGTCCATTGACATGGGGATTGCAAACGGAACCTCAAAGATATGCCAACAACCGGCGAATTGGCTACGTACAGGGGCGCGTTCTCGGCGGAGGATCATCCATTAATGCTGAAGTTTTTACACGGGGTCACGCTTCAGATTTTGACAGGTGGGAGCAGGAGGGTGCCAGAGGCTGGTCTTTTAAAGAGGTTCAGAAATATTTTCTTCGCTCAGAAGGAAATACCATTCTGTCTGGTGCATCTCACGGAACGGCGGGGCCTCTGGGTGTGTCAGATCTGGCATCCCCAAACATAACGACACGGGCCTTTGTTCAAAGCTGTCAGGAAATGGGGCTGGCGTATAACCGTGATTTCAATGGAGAGAAGCAGGAAGGGGTGGGGCTGTATCAGTTGACGGTTCTTAACCAGAAGCGCTGCTCCACTGCTGTGGGGTATCTGCGACCAGTCCTCGGACGTAAAAATCTTACTATTGTGACCAATGCTCTTGTTTTACGTGTTACCTTTCAGGGGCGACGGGCAGCAGGTGTGCAATATCTTCTGCATGGTCGCGTGATAACGGCGATTGCTGAACGGGAGGTTGTGGTGACGTCCGGGGCTATTGGCACACCTCGCCTCATGCTGCTTTCGGGAATAGGGCCGGCAGAGCATCTGCGTCAGCATAATATCCCAGTCGTGCAGGATTTGCCAGGAGTGGGTGAAAATCTCCAAGACCATTACGGCGTTGATATAGTTGCGGAAATAAGAGAAAATATTAGCCTCGACAGATATAACAGATTGCCTTCTATGGCGTGGGCTGCCTTACAATACGCGGCGTGTGGCACAGGGCCGGCGGCCTCTAATATCGTTGAGGCAGGAGCATTCTGGTACACAAATTCTGCCGTAACTGTACCGGATATTCAGTTTCATTTTCTGGCGGGAGCTGGGGCTGAAGCTGGGGTTATGACAGTTCCTGAAGGCTGTGCCGGTATTACTTTAAATAGTTATACCCTTCGTCCTAAGTCGCGCGGTACTGTCCGCCTACGTTCCGCAGATGCCAGAGAAAATGCTGTTGTGGACCCTAATTTTCTGTCTGATCCTAACGACGTGCGTCTGGCAGCCAGAGGGGTGCAAATGAGTTACGAGATATTTTCTCAGGCTTCACTTAAAAAACATATCCGGGAGATTTGTTTTTTCAAGGATAAGGCGCCCTCTCTGAAAGATTGTGAGGAGTATGCACGCCAATATGGCCGCACGTCTTATCATCCAACCTGTACGTGTCGTATGGGGACTGGTGAGGATGCCGTTGTGAGCCCTCTGTTGCAAGTGTACGGCGTCGACGGGCTCCGGATTTGCGATAGCTCAGTCATGCCGTCTTTGCTGGGGTCTAATACCAATGCGGCAACGGTGATGATTGCTGAACGCGCTGCGGATTTTATTCGGGGCAGTGCTTGATGATGAGTATTGTCTGAAAGTTCAAAATAATCACGAAACTGGGTCTTGCATACGCTCAGATTCTCATATTCACTCACCATTGATAACCAACTGGTTAGATAATAATAAAAAATGGACTGGATTCCATGACTAAAATCAGAACCGCCGCCGAAGCTGTGGCTCTTATAGAAAGTGACGCTACCATTGCCGTCAATTCCTCTTCGGGCTTGCTCTGCCCGGATGCGGTGCTGGAAGCTCTGGGAAAGCGTTACGCCGCTGAGGGCGCTCCTGCCAGACTGACCACTGTACATCCTATCTGTGCGGGAGATATGTTTGGAACGAAAGGGGTAGACCATCTTGCTCAACCGGGCATGATTAGGTGCATCATTGGTGGCTCTTATCCCTCCGGCCCCAGCAATGCAGAGCCTCCACTGATCTGGCAACGTATCCTGAATGAGGACCTTGCTGCTTATAATGTGCCGTCAGGTGTGATTTTTGACATGCTGCGTGAAGGGGCGGCTCTCAGGCCTGGAGTGCTAACAAAAGTCGGTATGGACACTTTTGCTGATCCTCGTCGGGAGGGCTGTGCCATGAATGAAACGGCACGGCAGACGCCAGTTGTCCGTGTCATGCAGTTTGAAGGCGAAGAGTGGCTTTATTTTCCTGCCCTGAAACCAGATGTTGCGATTATCCGTGCCAGTACTGCTGATGAAAAGGGTAATCTGACGTTCGAGCAGGAAGGGGCTACCTTAGGTGCTATGGAAATGGCGCTTGCCGCACATAACAATGGCGGTCTGGTTATTGCGCAGGTGCGTCGCGTGGCAGCTCAGGGCACACTGAAACCCCATGATGTGAAAGTTCCAGGCATTCTGGTAGATATCGTGGTTGAGGCACCAGACCAATTACAAACAACGGCAACTTTTTACGATCCTGCAATTTCTGGAGAAATTTTCCGGCCTCTTTCCAGCTTTGAAATCCCGGCGTTTGGGCCATCGAAAGTTATGGCACGCCGTGTAGCGCAGGAATTACGGAAAGATTGGGCAGTTAATATCGGATTTGGTATTTCAGCCAATGTGCCACGTATTCTTCTGGAAGAGGGGCAGCATGGGAAGGTGACCTGGGTCATAGAGCAGGGAGCCGTTGGTGGTGTCCCGCTTCTGGATTTCAAATTTGGATGTGCGAGCAATGCTGAGGCTTTTGTCGCGTCTCCACATCAGTTTTCTTATTTTCAGGCCGGCGGCTTTGACTGCTCTTTGCTGTCTTTTCTGGAAATAGGGGAGGATGGTTCAGTTAATGTCAGTCGTTTGGCGACAACGCCTCATCGTACAGCGGGAGCCGGAGGGTTTGTTGATATTACCAGTCGTGCAAAGAAGATTATTTTTTCTGGAAACTTCAATGCAGGTGCAAAAATGCATATTGCAGATGGAAAGCTGATTATAGACAAGGAAGGTAAAATTGCAAAAATTGTTCCATATGTTTCGCAGGTAAGTTTTTCAGGGCGTAAAGCGACAGAAACCGGACAGGATATTACGTACATTACAGAGCGTTGCGTGATTCGCTTGATCGACGGTTATCTAACTGTCACAGAGATTGCTCCGGGGATTGAGCTTGAACGGGATATTCTTGCTCAGGCTTCTGGTGCTTTGCATGTGTCTCCTGATCTGAAGGAGATGGATCGAGCACTTTTCCTTGATACACCGATGGGCCTGGCACTTTGATGTGATACCGTCAGGATAAGGAAAATTACGCTCTATATTTTAAAATAATAAGAATAAGACTTTAAGTATCTTTCAAAATTATTTGATTAGCCTTTTTGTTGAAAGATCTGGTCTTCGTGGTTTTCTTAAGTAACTGTTTGGTTATAAAAATAAGGAGTCGGTCATGTTTCTTAACGAAACACAAGAAGAAGTCCGTGCAACAACACGTTCTTTCGTAAATAACGTTGTGCGTCCGGCCGCAGAAACCCTGGACCGTGAAGAGCGGTTCCCTACTGAAATTTATGATGAGATGGGTAAACTCGGTCTATTTGGTATTGCCGTGCCAGAAGAACTGGGTGGTCCTGGTTTTGATACTTTGACCTATGCTGTCGTGATGGAGGAACTCTCTCGCGGTTATGCCAGCGTGGCGGACCAATGCGGTCTGGTTGAGCTTATTTCCACTCTGCTTGTTCGGCACGGAACTCCGGAACAGCAAAAAATGCTACCTGACGTCATGTCTATGAAACGCAAGGTCGCATACTGTATTACCGAGCCGGAAGCAGGAACAGATGTGTCTGGCATTCGCACGACTGCAACCAGAGATGGCGACGGCTGGGTGCTTAATGGTGGTAAAATCTGGATCCATAATGCACCAGTCGCAGATACCGGGTTTGTTCTGGCGCGTACCGATAAGGAAGCTGGAAACCGGGGAATGTCCATTTTCATTGTGGATCTACACGCAAAAGGTGTTGAGAGGGGGCCAAAGGAACATAAGATGGGCCAGCGGGCCAGTCAGGTAGGGGGGCTGGATTTTCAGGATGTACGTCTTGGAGCGGATGCACTTCTGGGTGAGATGAATCGCGGCTTTCATATGATGATGAGTGTGCTGGACAAAGGCCGTGTTGGCATTGCAGCTCTGGCAGTAGGCATTGCGCAGGCAGGCCTTGAAGCTGCAGTAGACTACGCTGGTACACGCAAGCAGTTTGGAAAGCACATCTCAGAATTTCAGGGCGTGCAGTGGCTTCTGGCTGACATGGCTAAAGACATTGAAGCTGCCCGGTTGCTGGTTTATTCCGCAGCAATGAAAATAGACCGTGGACTAGATGCAACACGGGCCTGCTCGATGGCCAAATGTTTTGCCGGAGATATCGCTGTGTCGCGTACAGCTGATGCCGTGCAGGTTTTTGGTGGTTCTGGTTATATTCGCGGTTTTGAGGTTGAGCGCCTGTATAGAGATGCCAAAATTACTCAGATCTATGAAGGAACAAATCAGATTCAGCGCATGATTATTGCCCGTGAACTTCTGCGGAAAGGCGCTGAGGCATGACACAGGTTGCGCTTGTTACGGGTGCTTCCCGTGGCATTGGGCTGGCAGTGGCTGAAGCTTTGGCGCAAGTGGGGTTTGCTCTGGCTGTGAACGATCGGGAAGATGGTGCAGATCTGAAGGCTGCGGTTCATCATCTTTCTTCTTTTGGTGGGGCCGTTATGGCTCTTCCCTTTGATGTGACGCAGAGGGAAAATTATGCGCAGGCATTTGCATCAGTCGAAGCCGAATTGGGGACACTAACAACGCTGGTCAATAATGCCGGGGTGGGCGTGATGCAGCGTGGTGATCTGCTGGATGTCACACCGGAGAGCTGGGAGCGTTGCTTTGCGGTTAATGCGCAGGCCATGTTTTTCTTGTCGCAGGCGTTCGCACGGTATCTGCTTTCACGAGAGCGGCAAGCAGAGGTTTTTAATTCTATTGTGAATGTTACGTCATCGAATGCTGTAGCAGTAGCGACAGCACGCTCGGAATATTGTGCTTCTAAGGCAGCTGCAGCGATGGTGTCTAAAACGCTCGCAGTGCGATTGGGGCCAGAAAATATTGCCGTTTACGATGTCCAACCTGGGCTTATTGCAACTGAAATGACGTCTGCCGTCATCGAAGGCTATCGGAAACGAGCAGTAGACGGCTTGACCCTTTTTGCCCGTGTTGGGGAGCCAGCAGAAATAGGGCGTATTGTTGCGGTTCTTGCGAGTGGGGGACTGCCTTACACAACCGGTCAGGTCATTTCGGCAGATGCCGGAATGCTTGTTCCGCGTTTTTGAGAATAGCCATGAAAATATTCCTTCCAGATAACAATGGTCTGAAAACAGCCTATCACCTTAGTGGTAAGAGCGTATTGAATACGGTTCTACCGGATAATCCTGCACGCATTGTTTTTTCCGCAGCCCACGTCACAGCAGATCCTTTCAGTAAATCGGCTCCTTCAGGGAGAGCTGTAATTGACTGGCACACAACAATGACCTTCCGGCACTATCTTGCTGGCCTGGGCCTGGGTATTGCGGAAGCCATGGATACGGCACAGCGGGGTATGGGGCTGGACTGGCCTAATGCACTGGAATTGATAAAGCGTACCAAGGAAGAATTACCAGATGCACGGGTTGTAAACGGATGTGGCACGGACCATCTGGACCCGGCAGATGCCCGTACACTGGATGACGTTATTAGGGCTTATCTGGAGCAAATTGAGGCCATCCAGCGTGTAGGGGGGCGTATTATTCTCATGGCAAGCCGCGCTCTTGTGCGTGTAGCAAAAAGTCCTGATGACTACAAACGTGTTTACGCCAGAGTGCTTGATTCCTGTGACGAACCTGTGGTTTTGCACTGGCTGGGAAGCGCATTTGATCCAGCTTTGGCGGGATACTGGGGGGCTAAAGATTTTGAGGGCGCTCTTGAAACTGCCCTGGACGTTATCGAGAGCAACAAAGATAAAGTCGACGGTATAAAAATTTCTCTCTTAGACAAGGAGAAAGAAATTCGTATGCGTCGTCGCCTTCCTGATAGTGTTAAAATGTACACGGGGGATGACTTCAACTACCCAGAGCTTATTGCTGGAGATGAGCAGGGTTACAGCCATGCATTGCTGGGGATTTTTGATCCTATCGCGCCCCTGGTCGCCAGTGCTGTGAACAAACTGGGGGAGGGTAAGAAAGAAGAATTTCATGCCCTCCTGGATCCCACTGTACCACTGGCACGGCTTATTTTTCAGGCTCCCACGCAGTACTACAAAACTGGTGTTGTGTTTCTGGCGTGGCTTAATGGATTTCAGAAACATTTCGTTATGCTGAACGGGGCTCAGTCCATGCGTAACCTCTCTTATTTCACAGAAATTTTTCGTTATGCAGACGGGTGTGGTTTGCTGAAGAGCCCGGATCTGGCTGTTGTGCGAATGCGTAGCCTTCTGGCGCTTTATGGGGTGGACTAAGTATGAGGGACTTCAGTCACTCAACGGCACATCTAGCCCTGAATACGGCAACCCTTGGGCATAATATGCCCGGCGCAGGTGCAGGGTGGTCTCCAGAGCAGACGCTGGATGCCTGCGCACGGCGTGGTATCGGCGGTATTGTTTTCTGGCGGCCGGAAATTGAAGGGCGGGCAGTTGCCATTGGGCAGTATGCCAGGCAGGTCGGAGTTAAAGTGGTTGGGCTTTGTCGTGCACCATTCCTTACAGGTCCACTTTCTTTCAAAAACAATACAGAAATTACAGATGATTTTCGTAAAGCGATTGATGAAACCGCATCTCTTGGCGGTAGTATATTGACAATTGTTGTGGGAGGGGTGGAGGTCGGAACTAAAGGTGTCAGGGAAAGTCTGAAGCGCGTAGCAGAACATTTGGCTTCAGTCCTTGCTTATGCAGCTCAACGCGATGTCAGGTTAGCGCTGGAGCCTTTGCATCCAATGTATGGGGGAGATCGCTCTTGCCTGACAACAACGCGAGATGCGCTTGATTTGTGTGATCAGCTTGCTGATCCTAATATTGGAATTGCAATTGATGTCTATCATGTCTGGTGGGACACTGATTTTTCTCGCCAGATTGCACGCGCCCAAGGAAGGATTTTTGGTTTTCATCTTTGCGACTGGCTTGCTCATACCACGGATTTCTTGCTTGACCGTGGAATGATGGGGGATGGAGTGGCGGACTTGAAGAGCCTACGCATGAGCGTTGAAAAAGAGGGTTATACTGGGTTTTGCGAAGTTGAAATTTTTTCTGAACATAACTGGTGGAAACGCGATCCGAATGAGGTGCTCGATATCATAGTGGAGCGTTTCCATACAGTATGCTGATTTTTGGAGAATAAAATGAAAATTCTCGTACCAATAAAGAGAGTTGTTGACTATAATGTAAGAGTCCGTGTGCGTACAGACGGTTCTGGTCTTGAGCTTAATAACGTCAAGATGTCCATGAATCCTTTTGATGAAATTGCTTTGGAAGAAGCTGTTCGGTTGAAAGAAAAGGGGGTTGCAACAGAGGTCATTGCGATCTCTATTGGTGTTCCTCAGGCAAAAGATACACTTCGAACGGCTTTAGCTATGGGAGCAGATAGGGCTATTCTTGTGCATGCGACGGACGATGTATGTCAGGACATAGAGCCTCTTTCCGTTGCGCGTATTCTGGAAAAAATTATCAAGTCTGAAGCACCGCAGTTGGTTATTGCGGGTAAACAAGCGATTGATAACGATATGAACGCAACAGGTCAAATGCTTGCAGCGGCATTGGGATGGGGGCAGGCAACCTATGCTTCTGCTATAGAAGTACAGAACAATACGGTACTTGTGACACGGGAAATTGATGGCGGCTTGCAAACTCTGTGTCTCAAACTTCCGGCTGTGGTTACAACGGACTTGAGACTCAACCAACCTCGATATGTTGCTTTGCCAGCTATTATGAAGGCAAAGAAAAAAACGATTGATGAAATTTCTATTAAGACATTGGGCATTGATATAACGCCGCGACTGAGCATTCTCAGCACCGCAGAGCCTCCAAAAAGGCAGGCGGGTATCAAAGTGAAGTCCGTTGATGAACTGGTTTCCAAACTGAAAAATGAAGCGGGAGTCCTGTAATGTCTGTTCTGATTTTGGCTGAGGTGCATGATGGGCACCTTCTGACCGACCAATTGGCCCGGACTCTAACGGCTATCATTCCGCTTGGTGAGGCCGATATCCTTATTACAGGGCAGAATTGTAAAGTTGCAGCTGATGAGGCTGCCCAGTTCAAAGGGGTTGCCAAAGTTATTCTTGCGGAGGGGCCTTCTCTTGCTCATGGTCTGGCGGAACCCTTAGCTATTCTTTTGCAGAGCCAGGGTCATGCGTACACACATATTGTTGCAGCCGCGACGGCATTTTCCAGAAATATTTTGCCGCGTGCAGCAATGTTGCTGAATGTAATGGTTCTGTCTGATATTACGCGTGTGATAAATGATGAAACATTCGAACGCCCTATTTATGCAGGCAATGCTGTACAAACAGTGCGATCACATGACCCCATAAAAATATTTACTCTGCGCACGGCAGCGTTTTCTCCTGCCTGTTTGACCGATGGAAGTGCAGTACCCATTGAAAATCTTTCTGCGCCGGTTGACCCCGAACTTTCAGTATGGGTGGAAGATAAAACTATTGTATCTGAAAGGCCTAATTTAACATCAGCAAAAATTATTATTTCTGGTGGGCGTGGTCTGGGTTCGGAAGAAAATTTCTCTCAAATTACGGCTCTGGCTGATAAACTTGGTGGGGCAGTGGGTGCGAGCCGTGCCGCTGTTGATGCAGGCTATGCTCCCAATGACTGGCAGGTTGGTCAGACTGGAAAAATAGTAGCGCCCGAGTTATACATTGCCGTTGGAATTTCCGGGGCTATTCAGCATTTGGCTGGAATAAAAGATTCCAAAATAATAGTGGCCATTAATAAAGATGAAGAAGCTCCGATTTTCCAGGTTGCAGATTATGGTTTGGTAGGTGATCTATTTAAAATATTACCAGAGTTAACTGATAAGCTATTGTAAAATATTCAATCCCTTAGAAAAAAGTTTATTTTTCTAAATTTTTATAATACTCAACGTAAAATAAAAAATTTTCAAAAATACGAGAAGAGGGTGGAAGAATGATTGACGTCTTGTTTGTAACGCTCTATCCAGTTACTTGCGAGGCAACAAAAGTGTAAAAACACGAGCCGCATGAAAATAAAAAACTGGTTAACAATAAAAAGAAAGATGGCCAGATGAGTGTTAAAAGAAAAAGTAAAAAGTGACGGATGTCGATTGAGCGGTGCAAACCGTTTAGTGGTCTCACGCCAGAAGGCTTAAGAAGCTTTTTTACATAAATAATGCAAAGACATACTTTTTAGAAAGTCAGATGTTTCTGATAGAGGTATGTCTGCGCTCCCGATTGGTGTTCATTATGAAGACCATCTCTGCATCTAAACCGCCATTTATTCTCCTGTTCGCCATGTTGGCTATTGGTATCATACAGGTTGCTTTTGCCCAGGGTATCTCCAATGGGCAAGTTACAGCCAATGGAAAAAATAAGATGGTGGTTAATTCTATAAAAAATACTGTTTCTGTAACAGCTAAACGGAAACAAAAAGGTTTTTGGGATGAGAACCGTCTCCCTGATTTTTTGCAGGATAATGCTGCGGCATCATCTCAGCAAAAAGAACAAGCCGGTATGCAAGCCAGCCCATTAGGTTCAGCCTGGTCTGAAGTGCGAATTGTTCCAAAAGATGACCGTGTTTTCGGAACATTAGGTGGATTCCGTACAAAAATGGAACAACATGGTTTTACTTTCACCTTAACGTATCTGACTGAAACATTAGGAGACGTTATGGGCGGCAGAAAGCGTGGCATAACCTATACGCATCAGGTCGTGATGGGGACTGATCTCGATTTTGAAAAAATGTTTCATTGGAAAGGTTCCTCTTTCCATATGCTCGGTATCCAACGTGCAGGTCGCAATATTGCAACGGATTATATGGGAGTAACGCCACTTACTCAACCGCAGGAAGACTATGGGGCAGGAGGAAATGTTCTATATAAATTGGTATATATGTATATGGAACAATATTTTTTCGCAAAAAAACTTATTATTGATTACGGACGTATGCCTGCGAATATGAAATTCGGCACATCTTATCTAGGGTGTTATGCTTTGAATATGATCACCTGCGCTCATCCTTCAGGGCTTTCTAATGTTACAAAGTGGCGATCCTGGCCATTTTCGCAGTGGGGCATTATGGCGCGGGTTAATCCCGGTTATCACCTGTATGCTCAGGCAGGGCTTTATGAAGTCTCTCCAACAGAAGGAGGGAAAGCAGGTTTCAACTTTTCTTTTGCTCAAAATGGTTTTGTAATTCCGGTAGAAATTGGTTGGGAACCTGTCTTAGGAGCAAGCAAACTTAATGGGCATTATAAGCTGGGAGGTTATGCTGACACATCAGATCATTCTGACCCTTTTACGTCTACAGACGGCAGGCCGAAACTGGTTTCTCATTTAGCTGGAAAAATAGAGCGTCAGAGAGGCGCATGGTATGTGGGAGCAGACCAGATGGTGTACCGGTACGGTTCTGCCGCGAACCAGGGCATCATATTTTATGGTCTTGCTGGCTGGAATATGGGTGCATCACTTCCCAATCAAAGCCAGTATACGCTAGGAATTATTTCCCAAGGTATGTTCCCGAGCAGAATAACGGATGCGATCTCATTTTTTTGGACCCGGCAGGTAGTAAATAAAAAAATTACCCGCCAACAGGAAATGCAAGCAGATATGGGGGTGCCACTGCTTAATGGTGTTGCCGCACCGCAATCCAGTTTCCAGGTGTTGGAGTTGACGTATACGACGTTTATTGGCCGCGGAATCAAACTTCTTCCTGATCTTCAATATATTATTAACCCTGATGCCAACAAAGTTTATCCTAATGCGTTACTTGCAGGGTTTCGTTTGGTTGCGCAGTTTTGAAATGCGTCTGGTTTATGCTCGTGCGCGAGAAGTCTGCAGATAACCGCAGATATTTTTGTATCTCCTATAAAAAAAAGAACTGGAGGTTGTTATGGTTGGTAGATATCGCTGGATAATATGCGGGCTTCTTTTTGCAGCAACAACGATTAATTATGTGGATCGTCAGGTTCTTAGTCTACTGAAACCTCTTTTGGAACAGAAATTCAGCTGGACCGAAAAAGATTACAGCTATTTGGTAATTGTTTTTCAGGCTTGTTACGCTTTAGGTTTCATCTCCTTTGGAAAACTGGTTGATAAAATTGGCACCCGTTTTGGATATGGCGTTTGCATGTTTGTCTGGAGTATTGCTTCGGTCAGCCACGCCTTTGTTGGAGGCACGGCAACGTTCGCTGCTGTCCGTGGTCTGCTTGGCTTTGGAGAGTCTGGTAATTTCCCATCGGCTTTAAAGGCCGTATCGGAATGGTTCCCTTCTATAGAACGTTCCTTGGCTGTGGGCATAGTTACAGCGGGCACCAGCATTGGTGCTATTATGGCTCCTGCCACGGTGCCGTGGCTTGCTGTGATGTATGGCTGGCAGGCTGCTTTTATCATTACAGGCCTGTCTGGTTTTGTGTGGTTGATGATCTGGTTCCGTATCTATCGTTTGCCGGAAGACACAGCTCGTCTTTCCAGTGAAGAACTACATTATATTCGCCATGATCCCAGTAATATTCAGATTCCGGAGTTTAAAGGGCGCTGGATTGATCTTCTGAAAATGAAAGAGACATGGGCGTTTGCAATTGGAAAAATGATTACAGATCCTATCTGGTTCTTTATCCTGTTCTGGTTGCCGTCATATTTCTCTGATCGATACCATCTTGATCTGCAGCATATTGGGTTTCCGTTGATGGCGGTCTATTGTTCGACTTCTGTAGGGAGTGTGGGTGGTGGTTGGATCTCGTCTTATCTTATCGGTAAAGGCTGGAAGACTGGTGCCGCCCGTAGCTTTACCATGTTGATTATGGCGTTACTGGTGGTGCCGCTGTGTTTTTCTGCGCAGGTGGATACCATGTGGGCCATGGTCGCATTGCTCAGTCTTGCGGCAGCAGCTCATCAAGGCTGGTCTGCAAATATATATTCTATGCCAGCAGATTATTTCCCTAAAAGCATGATTGCGTCTGTACAGGGAATAGGTGGGATGGTCGGCTCTGTCGGCGGTATGCTTTTTCCGGTTTTTGTCGGGGTTGTGCTGGACCATTACAAGGCAATCCATAGCATTAATACGGGCTACTATATCCTGTTTATTGTCTGTGGCAGCGCCTATGTTATAGCATGGCTGATCATCCAGATGTTAACGAGAACAAAAATACCTATGGAAAATGCTGCAAGTTAAGGCGTTACTTGCTATAATCCAGCCATGAAGCAGAAAAGCCGCCGAAAACAGAGTGCGCCGGGAAAGAGTTTCTTTTCCACCCTACAGGGCTGGAAAACGGTTCTTCCAATTGTTGCTGTGGTCGTTATCCTACTTTCTGGCGCAACCGGACTGCGGGCGATGCTTACTTCGCAGCATCGTGTTCAGATAGGCGGCCCTTATACTCTGCTAGACGGTCAAGGGCAGGCAGTTACACAGGAAGCGTTTCACGGGCATTATACGCTTATCTACTTTGGTTATACGCATTGTGTGGATGTGTGTCCTTTAACTCTTGCAACTGTGTCGTCTGCTCTGGATGAGCTTGGAAGGCAAAAACAAAGTATTATGCCCATTTTCATCTCGGTTGATCCTGAACGTGATACGCCAGAGGTTGTGCTGAACTACGTCCAGCGTTTTTCCCCACGAATTATTGGTCTGACGGGGACCGAAGCCCAGCTGCAACCGGTCATGAAGGCATTTCATGTCTCGGCGCGGCATCGGGCCGGTAACGGGGAAGGGTATCTCGTGGACCATAGTTCTCTGCTCTATCTGATGGATGGGCAGAATCATTTGGTTGGTATGATACCTGTTGACTCCAGCGCTCATCAGATTGCAGCCGAGATTAGACGGCTTTTACCATCATCCTGAAGTTAGGTTTTATGCAGTTTACGGAACACTAAATTGGCAAGAGCCAGAAAAACTAGCGATGCACCGAGTTCTGGTAGAAATATTGCGAGGAAAATAAGTAGCACGCTTCCTGCTGCGCCATGTTTTTGAGAATGTGACAAAGGTGGAATGCCAAGAGAACCGGCAGGTTTGCGCTGGATCCATAGGCGTATGGCGGTAATGCTCATCAGCAGCAGGCCAATGGCAACAAGCAGATTGATGATCTGGTTGAGCCAGCCAAAAAGCTGGCCTTCGTGTGCCGCAACGCCATACGCTATGACACGATCAATTACTCCTTTTTGTGCGAAATGTTCTCGTGAAATCACGTTGCCCTGGTTTCCTATCGTGGCGCTTTCACGTAGGGGGCGGTTCTGTGTGTCCGAGCGTACGGTCCACACTGAGTCAGATGGTGTGATTAATACCGGGTTTGGTAATGAAAGAGTGAAAGCCGTCTGCACAACCGTATTCAGACCTGTCAGGTTGGGTTGCGGGGTATATGAGGGGGAGACATCAGGCATGTCCATGCCTGGCATATTCATAGGTTTTTTAGGCTGAGTGTTTACTGGTAAGGGCATTGGATGCCCTGTAATCGTGGTTACCACTGAAGTATTGCCAATCTCCCAGTCCCTGACAGAAGTCAGGCGGCCTGTCGTGTTTTCGACGGATTGCAAGGCATGCCCCCAAACGAATGACCATGGCAGACCAGAAACCAGAAACAGGATCAGAAACAGGGAGGTCCAGACACCTGTTACGGCATGAAGGTCCCGCCAGAGGGTTCGTCCTTTTGTACGGAGGCGTGGATACACAATGCCCGCCAGACTCTGGCGGCCATGCGGCCACCAGAGCAATACGCCAGTCACGATGAGGACAATGGTCCAGGACGCAACCATTTCCATAATGACAGAGCCAATATTGCCAAGCATAAGCTGCCCATGCAGGCGGAAGACTAGGCGCTCGAACCTGTGTTCCTCTAAGCAGGTTTTCAAAACAGCCTGTGTGTTTCTGTTGATGTACACACGCACAGCTTCACCATCCGGACGGATTACAAGAACCCGTGCTGCGCTGTGTGAAGATCGTGGAAGCTCATAGGCCAGAAAAGAACTGCCTGCTATGGCAGACAGCGCAGTTTTAACATCCTGCTCAGGTGAAGGTGCTATGGCTGGCGGCAGATGATCGTATTGCCAGTCGATCCAGTCATCAACCTGTGGTTTGAAGAGATAGATGCTTCCTGTCAGGGCTAGGAATGCGACAAAAGGCAGGCAGAGCAGTCCCGCGAAGAAATGCCAGCGCCAGAGCATGTGACGATCTGGCCAGAGTGCTGAAAAACGCAAGGTCATAGACGTGTCCTTAAAGCCTGATCCGCACGCCGCCGAAATACGCACGGGGAGAGCCTGCGTAGATGGAGCCTGTACTGTTTAAGAGCGTATGTGCTGTTGCCTGCTGACCATTGGCCTGCAAACTATCGCTGATATTTGTGGCACCTGCGATATATGTCTGATTCGCGACGTTTTGTACCTCGAAGTACCAGTGTAACCGATGGATCCATCCCAGTCGGGTGGGTGGATCGTAATGCAGTTCAAAATTCAATAGCGCGTAACCAGGAGCTTTCAGGCGGTTGGCGTTATCCAGCCAGTAGGAATCCCGCCATGTGACTTCTGCGTAGCCTCCCAGTCCTTCCAGAAGGCCATCAGGCTGGTCATAAAGGAACCGGGCATTGAGGAAATTGGGGATGACCCCGGGGATATAATTTCCTGCGCGCTCGAAACGGCGAGAGAGAGTGCTGCTGGAAAGAACCTCAGTGTAGTTAGTATAAACTTGGTTGTCATAAGTATAACTGAGCTTGATGCGTCCGCCGGAAAGCTGGTTGGGGAGTGGCTTCCACTCCACGCCCAGAACAATACCTCGATGTTGCGAGGCGGGAGCATTGAATGTGTAAGAGCCCACGGTGTTGACGCCAGCAGACTGGCTGACGATTTCGTTATTGTAGAATTCATAAAATCCTGTTGCTTGCATGGAAACATTAGGTGATGGATGCCAGTCTGCTCCCAGATCAATGCCGACACTTGTCTGGCTTTTCAGTTGTGTGTTGTTACCGTATTGCCCTTGCGGTGTGATGAAAAGATTGGAAGATGACGGCGTTCCGTAAGCTGTCCCAACACGGGTATGCAATGTCCAGGCTTTTGATGGGGTGTAGAGCAATGCCCCTTCCGGAGCGAGATTGAAGTAAAAACGGTTTGCTGTAATGGAGTGCTCGGTCATGCCGACGGCAGAATAGTTATAAAGTGCCTCGGTTGCGCCAATGTCTGAATAGGTTCCACCAAGACCGATAATCACGTGCCAGTTTGATGCAAAATGCCAGTCTTCCTGAAAGCGTGCGCCGAGATTCCACTGATGACCATAGCTTTCTGAACTCATGGCGCCCCGGGTCGCGCCACCAAGTGGCATGATATTGTAAGTTTGGGATCCAAAATCGAGATAATCAAAACTCACACCACCGAAGGCCTCCAGAGGCCGCCCTCCGAGCTGTGAGTGGTTCGTCACGTCGCTGCTGAAATTGTAGGAATTGTAAGGGCCAACATATGCTGTTGGGGAAGTGGGCTGATCGATATGACGTTGATCATAAGTAAACTGGTTGTGCCAGGTCGTGCGATTGTTGAAATCATGCTCCCATCGCAGCCCGACAACTGTGCGTCGATCAAAGCGGCCCAAACCAGCAGCTTCAGGGCTCATGGCGACTTTGCTGCCGTAACGACCATTGACCAGCAGGTTTACAGAAGCGCAACCCGCAGCAGCATTCAAGGCGTCACGGCACCCGTCTTGATAAGGATTGGCATGATACTGATTAAGTGAGAGCCTTACCGGCAGAAAAGCATCCGTGACGTTGTTTACGAATTTCAGGACAAGGCGATCTGATGATGTCAGGTTGATGCGGAGCCTGACATTTTCTGTCGAGGTATTGTATCGGCTGTTGGCGATGAACCCGTTTCCACGCACATCGCTTCCGAAGATCATGAGATCATAATGTTCGTTTCCCAACCCCAGCGTCGCATAGGTGTTGAACATCCCGAAGCTGCCAAAATCGGATCCCAACTCAAGCCCATGCAGATCAGCGCCTTTTCGGGTGTGGAAATTGATCGCGCCGTTAATGGCATAATTACCGTATAGGGTTGAAGCGGGACCTTCGAAAACATCCACGCCTTGATAGGCGTGAGGATCAATCAGATCAGAACGTGCCGTTCCATCGGGTTGTGTCATAGGAAAGCCGTCCTCCAGGATTTGTAGATTTTTTAATCCATAGGACTGGCGGTCTCCTGACCCCCGAACGGAAACCACAGTGTCTCGCGGCCCATTTCCCTGGGTGAAGCTTACGCCAGGAATAGTCACAACCATATCTGCCACGCTCTGGCCGACCTGATTACCAAAATCGCGTCTGTCAGAGCTGTAGGTAGTCTGCCCTGATGGATGCGTGAGCGCAGAAGAACGGCTTAATCCGGTTACTATGAGATGCTCGGCTTTAACCGGCGGTTTGGTGGCGGTTTTTCGCGTGGTAGCATGAGCATTAGGGATGCAGAAAACCACGATAACCGCCAGCACTCCGTATAATGGGAGTGTAGCTTGGGGCGTATCAAACATGAGTTTAGACCTGGATAAACAGCACAAAAAGCCCACGAGCTTATGCACGTGAGCGGCTCTTTTATTTCAGGTCAGGCAGGTGGTCCCTGCGGACAAAGTGCAGTCCGTTTCTGCGTGGGCGGCCCACGGATAGGCGCAAACATCCATGGCAAATGAATGCCCGAAGCCGTCAGTTCGATCAAAAGACAGATCGCGCCGCTCAGTAGTAGAAGCTCAAGTGTTTCAGAAAGAAGGAAGCAGTCATCTTGCTGATCAGCAGAGTGATGGTGATGTCCATCGGGGGCGTCAGGTGACGTCTGATCGTCGCAAAGGATGCTTAATTGTGTAAGATTTTTAATAGGGTCTTCAGTGAGAAGCGTCGGAGAAACACCCCCACCAAATGTTAGGCGTGCAATCAGAGCAAACGCCACCAGTGGCCAGAAAAGCAGCAGGTGCGTCAAACAATGAGGGCGGGAAAACATGCGTAACGACTACCGCAGATTATTCTCTTTCACCAGATCATATCTAAAAAGTCATTAGTGGCGTCTGCTTTAAACTTAAGACGAATATCTCTGATAAAAAAGATGAAGACTACGGAGATATAAGAGGCAGACATAAACATATGTGAAAACCTGCCATAGAAAATTGGTAGAAGGTACCATTTTTCAAAGAATGAATGATTGTGCGTCTTGTATGGAGTATGATCGCAATAATTCTTATTGAATGTATGGAAGGATTTCTCCGTGTCTGATCCTATTTATCTGTCTCACTGGAAAGAAGAAATCAGCCGGAATCCTAAAGCCATTTACCTGACGCTTGCAGATGCTTTGGCGCATTCTATTCGTAAAGGGGATTTGCGGGAGGGAGATAAACTCCCACCACAGCGAGTTATTGCGGACTATCTTGGAACCAATCTGACGACCGTGACCCGAGCGTTCACTGAGGCCCGACGGCGAGGTCTGATTGATGCGACTGTCGGGCGGGGTACCTTCGTACGGGTTGGGGCGGGGGAAAGCCATTGGCGTCATACAGGGCCTGCGGTGATTGATCTCACTATGAATCTCCCTCCCATCCCTCAAGACCCGCCCCTTCAGCGCCTTATTCAGAATGACATTACGGCTATTTTGAAGCAGCAGGATTTGAACAGCCTGATGTCTTATCGGGTGACGGGAGGCACAATTGAAGAACGTCAGCTTGGTGCAAAATGGATAGCTCCAGTTACCGGTCTTCGCAGAACAGATGAAATTCTGGTCTGTCCAGGTGCCCAGAGTGCTCTGGCAGCCATTGTGAGCACACATACACAACCGGGAGATATTATTGTTACTGACCGCATTGCTTATCCCGGGATCCGAACAATTGCGGCGCAGTTTGACCTTATTCTGGTCGGTGTGGATAGCGATGCAGAGGGCATGATGCCTGACCAGCTCAACCGGGTGTGTGCGGAACATCAGCCCCGGCTACTTTATTGTATTCCAACGATTCACAATCCCACAACGGCCACTATGTCCCTGCAAAGACGTAAGGACATTCTGGCGGTTGCGCAGCGGCATCACCTTCATATTGTCGAAGATGATCCGTATAGCCTGCTGATGGACAACCCGCTTCCGGCTTTGGCAGCTCTCGATCATAGCCGTGTGAGCTACGTGGCCACACTTGCCAAGACGCTGAGCCCAGGCCTTCGTACAGCTTATGTTGCCCTGCCCAACGCGGAGATGACCCGGCGCGTGACGGCGGCTATCCGGGCAATTGCTCTTACGAATGCCGGCCTGCTCAGTGCGTTGACGGCGCGGTGGATGCAGACAGGGCAAGCTCATACAATCCTGCATGCCATTCAGAAAGAATTACGCCTCCGGCAGTCAATTGCTCGGAGGGTTTTGGGAGAAGGGCACTGCATGAATCCAGATGGGCTGCATGTCTGGCTGAAATTACCAGATTGGTGGGGGAGTGCGGATTTTGTAGGCTATGCGCGTAGGCGTGGGCTGGCTCTTGTCCCGAGCACCGTCTTTACAATCAGCGGTGAGCCGCCACAGCGGGCACGGATCGCTTTGGGGAGCGCGCCTGATGCCAAAAGTCTTGAAGCCTCACTACACGGCGTTCTTTCCGTTCTGCAGCATAAGCGCTCTCCGGGGTTTGCCGATATTGTGTGACCAGATTCTAGTTTCCAGAAACGTCAGAGCGAGCAGATCCTGCGCTATCTCAATGGGATCTACTAAAGATAATGAAGAACTGAGTTCACAAATTTGTAATTAAAAAAGTATGTAAAAACAAATGGTTGGAGTCGTTTTTATTGATTGTATGGAGGATTTGAATTTTTTGTATCACTTTGATCCAGGTTGAGGGTTTCTTATCGTTAAAATTGATTTTTTTGTACTAATTATTTTTTGCATACAATATTTTGTCTTCCACTCTTTCCGTGTCACGTCTGCTTCAGGAACGCGGTCAGTCTCGGCCTTTCGTCGGAGACCGCATGACACTGGAGAGAGAATATGCCTGAAGTTAAACACGCTCCGCATAAAGATGGTGATTGCTTCGTTAATTATGAAAACAAGGTTTTTGAGGATGTTAAAGCCAAGCCCGGCGAAAAAGCCCTCATTACTTTTCATACCGTCGCCAATGAAGGGTCTGTTGGGTTCGTAAATCTTCTGCAAGCGACACGCCTGATCCGAAAGGGCTTTGAAACGTCGGTCCTTCTGTATGGTCCGGGTGTTACTCTTGGCGTACAGCGCGGCTTTCCTCGTCTGGGCGATGAAGCCTTTCCGGGCCATATGAACTGCAACAAGCAGATTGCAAAAATTCTTGAAGAAGGCGGTAAAATCTATGCCTGCCGCTTCGCACTTCAGGCCCTTTACGGCTACGGCGAACAGAATCTGATCCCCGGTATTACGCCGATCAATCCGCAGGACGTGCTCGACATTATTCTGCTCGCCCGTCGGGATAATGCATTCATCCTCAATACCTGGACACTCTGAAGGCCGAAGGGAGGACCGCACGTCATGTCCCGTATCGTTCGCGCCGCAGCTATCCAGATCAGCCCCGTCCTTGGTGACGATGGTCTGGGGACTGCCCGGAAAGTCTGTCAGGCCATCCGCGATGCCGCCGAAAAAGGTGTTGCGCTGGCGGTCTTTCCTGAAACCTTTGTGCCTTACTACCCTTATTTCTCGTTCATTCAGCCCGCTTTCCGCTTTGGTAGTGAGCATCTGGAGCTTTACGAACGCGCTGTGGTCATCCCCGGCCCGGTAACGGACATGGTGGCGGAGGCCGCACGCCAGACCGGTATGGTTGTGGTGCTTGGTGTGAATGAGCGGGATTTTGGCACACTCTACAACACGCAGATTATCTTTGATGCCACGGGAGAAATCCTGCTCAAGCGCCGCAAGATCACGCCAACCTACCATGAGCGCATGGTCTGGGGGCAGGGTGACGGGGCGGGGCTCAAAGTAGTGGAGAGTGCTGCTGGCCGCATCGGTGCGCTGGCCTGCTGGGAGCACTACAATCCACTGGCCCGTTATGCGCTGATGACCCAGCACGAGGAAATTCACTGCGCCCAATTTCCGGGGTCACTGGTAGGGCAAATTTTTGCCGACCAGATGGAAGTGACTATCCGGCATCACGCCTTGGAAGCCGGTTGTTTTGTTGTAAACGCAACGGGATGGCTGACGGAAGAGCAGATTATTGAGGTCGCGCGTGATCCTGCGCTGGAAGGGCCGCTGCGAGGTGGCTGCTTCACCGCCATTGTGTCACCGGAAGGAAAGCTGCTTGGCACGCCTCTGACGGAAGGTGAGGGGATGGTAATTGCTGATCTCGACTTTGCCCTCATCACCAAGCGCAAACGGATGATGGATTCCGTGGGGCATTACGCACGGCCTGAATTGCTCAGCCTGTTGCAGGATCGGCGACCAGCCCGGACTGTTCACTATATTGGTGAGCAGGGGATGGAAGCCTCGGTGGCACTGTCTGGAAGTGAGGCTGCGCTATGACTATTCCTACACTCGGCACGCTTTCCGGCCGCAAGCTTGTTACTGATCTGCAATCGTTCGGATTGCAGATTGGTGAGGAGACTGGCGGAATTTCCCGCAAAGGCGGGGCAGGCCCTTCCGATCACAAGGCGATCACCATTGCGGGTCAGACAGTCATGGTTCCGGTCTATACGTCTGCGGCGCTTCGTTCTCCGTTTCAGGCAAGTCTGCCGGATCGGAACGGGGCCAGCACACTGGAACGGGATGGGCAAACACTGGGCACGATCCATTTTCCGGCGGCCCCCCGCTTTTACGGGCTGAGTACGGCAGACGGTATTCCCTACTGGAAGATCGCGTTGCTGCATGGCCGTGACACGCTGGCGACCACCGTGCACCAGACCTGCATCCGTTATGCGGATCGGCGCACGTCCTGTCAGTTCTGTGCCATCGGCCAGTCGCTCGCAGCGGGCCGTACTGTTGCTTACAAGACCCCTGCGCAGCTTGCCGAAGTTGCCAAAGCCGCTGTGGAACTGGATGGCGTGCGCGACATGGTGCTGACCACCGGCACGCCCAATGTGATTGATCGAGGCGCTGCCGTGCTGGTGGAATCAGCACGTGCCATCAAGGCGGCAGTGAATCTGCCGCTTCAGGTTCAGTGCGAACCGCCACGTGATCATGGCTGGTTCCAGCGCCTGCGCGATGCCGGGGCAGACAGTCTGGGCATGCACCTTGAAGCAGCCACGCAGAGCGTGCGTGAGAAGATTATGCCCGGCAAGGCCACGGTCAGCGTCGATCGCTACATGGATGCCTTTGCTGCTGCCGTACCGATCTTCGGACGTGGGCAGGTCAATACCTATATTCTGGCAGGCCTTGGTGACAGCGCCGAAGACATTCTAACGTTGGCCGAGCGGCTGATTCCGCTTGGGGTTTATCCCTTTGTGGTGCCATTTGTGCCTATCTCTGGAACACCTCTGGAAAATCATGAGGCACCTTCAGCTGATTTCATGCGGTCGGTTCTGGCTCCGCTTGGACGAATGTTACGGGATGCAAACATGAAATCCACAGATATCCGGGCCGGATGTGGTCGGTGCGGGGCTTGCTCCTCTCTGTCGGCCTATGAACAATGACCGTGTTCCTCGAAGGCGTGGAAGAGCGGCCATTTATTCCTACGGAATATGTCGTGCGTCTTGCCAGTCCATCTTGGGAACGCGCTGGTTACCATGCATTGCGCCGCGAAGTATTCTGTACTGAACAGCATATTTTTGCAGACGATGACCGCGATACGATTGACGACATTGCCATTCCTATCATAGCTGCCTGCTGCATGGCGGGAATGCCGGATAGGGTCGTGGGTGCGGTGCGTATCCATGAAGCTGAACCCGGTGTCTGGCGAGGGTCTCGGCTGGCTGTGCATGCTGATCATCGCAAGCTGGGACGCATCGGGGCGGAACTGATCCGCATGGCGGTCAGCACAGCGCACGGTCTTGGGGCGAACCAGTTTCTGGCGCAGGTACAGGAACAGAATGTGCTGTTTTTCCGCCGTCTACACTGGAAAAGCCTCGGCACCATAACCCTGCACGGCCTATTGCATCACGACATGCAGGCTGACCTTTCGCGCTATCCGGCACATGGGCAGGACCAGACATGGTTACTGCGTCCGCAGCCACGCACACGGCAGGTGGCGTGATGGCTGATAAACTCGGCACACTGCTGCACACGCTCCGTCAGGGGCGCGCCCTTGCGGCCAAGCAGGATATTTCTGAGGCTGTCGCGGTTCTGGGGGCTGATGCCTGTGAGGGTATTCGCCTTGGGGATGACTGCGCCGCGATCCCGGATGGAGACGGGTACCTCCTGCTGGCGAGTGAGGGTTTTCAGGACAGCTTTGTCCGGTCCATGCCTTGGTTTGCGGGCTATTGCGGCGTAATGGTCAATGTGAGCGATATTGCGGCTATGGGAGGTCGTCCTGTGGCGGTGGTCGATGCGCTATGGAGCGAAACATCGGAAGCTGCCTCTTCAATCCTGACGGGTTTGCATGATGGAGCGCGGACCTACGGTGTGCCGGTTGTGGGTGGTCATACCAATATGCGCAGTACCCATAACTCGCTTTCTGTGGCGATCCTTGGCCGCGCCCGTCATCTGCTGACCAGTTTTGATGCCCGTCCGGGTGAGGTGCTGATTGCTGCCATCGACCTGCGGGGCCGCTGGCATGATCCTCACCCATTCTGGGATTCCAGTTCGGCCCTGTGCGAAACCGATGACGCGCAACGCTTACGAGCTGATCTGGAAGTGCTGCCCGGTATTGCTGAAGACGGCCTGAGCCACGCGGCCAAGGACATCAGTATGGCCGGGGTGCTGGGTACTGCCCTCATGCTGGCCGAATGCTCAGGCGTAGGTATGACCATCACGCTGGAGGACATTCCCCGTCCTGAGGAGGCGCCGATGGAACGTTGGCTCTCGGCTTTTCCCAGCTACGGCTATTTGCTGACGGGCCGCCCTGAAAATGCGGAGGCCATCATGGAGCGGTTTAAAGGGCGCGGAATTGTTGCGGCAGTCATCGGGCAGGTGACAGACACGCGGCGGCTGGATGTGTTATGGGAAAGCGAACAGGAAACGTTCTGGGATCTTTCCCGTACACCGCTCATGGGCTGCGCGCCATGAGCTTGTCCATTGGAATTCTGACCCACTCCACCAACCCACGCGGCGGAGTGGTGCATGGCATGGCGCTGGCGGAAGCCCTATGTGATGCGGGGCATAACGCGACCCTGATTGCCCCGGACGCAACAGGTGGCGGCTTCTTCCGTAATCCACGTTGCGCGGCCCTCTGCATTCCGGTCGAGCCTGAGCCCGATCTGCCAACATTGGTGGAGCAGCGTATTGGCGAAGTCAGGGATGCACTGCGTGGTGAGCATTTTGATGTGCTCCATGCTCAGGATCCTATTAGTGCCAACGCTCTTGCCGAATTGATGGAAGAGGGGTGTATAGCCGGTTTTGCTCGCACGATACATCACCTCGACAATTTTTCTCATCCAATTCTTGCCGCGAGGCAGGAAAGAGGATTTATGGCGGCAACTGAATTGTTCACCGTCAGCATGGTATGGAAACGTATCATGCGCGATGATTACGGGCGTGAAGCTCTGGTTGTTGGAAATGGGGTTGATTCAGCGCGTTTTTCTCCAACTCCAGAAGGGCGTGATGCTTTGTTGCGGGCGCGCTACCATCTGCCTGCTGACAAGCGTCTGATTCTGGCCGTAGGTGGAGTTGAGCGTCGCAAAAATACTTTGAAATTACTGGAGGCATTCCTGGCGCTTCGTCAGGAAGAGCCTGGCTTGCATCTGGTGGTGATTGGTGGTGCTTCTTTGCTGGACCATTCCTCTTATCGCACACTGTTTGAGGCGCGTCTGCGGGAAAGTGGTGAGTCCGCGCATGTCACCGTGACCGGACCTGTTGGGGATGAAGACCTCCCGGCATTCTACAGAGAGGCTAGCGCTCTGGCTTATCCGTCTATCAAAGAAGGTTTCGGTCTCTGCCCTTTGGAGGCACTGGCTTGTGGGAAGCCGGTCATCGTTCCGGAAATTTCTCCTTTTATAGAACACTTTTCAAAAACAGATGTTCTGTGGTGCCATCCCGATCATTCCGAAACCCTGCTTCAGGCTTTACGTAACGCTATCAGCCTCAAAAGCGGTAACCGTTTCCAGATAAGCGGCCCGGCCACGGCTCTTCGTTTCGACTGGCGTGCCGTGGCCAGCCGACATCTCCCTGCGTACCAGCGCCTGGCGGCTTTATCGCATGTTGATACCTTAGGTTCAGGAGTTGCCAACTATGCCTGAAATGATCTTCCGTGTGCGGTGGCCCGATGGGACGGAGACGGACTGTTATTCCCCGTCTTTGGTTATTCGGGAACATTTTACGCCCGGTGCGGCGTACGCAGTCCAGGAATTTCTGAAAAAGACTGATACAGCATTAAGCGACGCCAGTGAGCGTGTGCGCGAACGCTACGGATTCCCATGCAGTCGCGCTCTTGGTCAGTTGCAGCTCATTCGTCAGACCTGTGCGATTTTCAAAAATCAACCGGATGCGCAGATACGTATCCTGTCCTTCATTTCCTGAAAAGGATCTCATTATGACACAGAACGAGAAAAGTATCCCGGTCATTATCGTCGGCGGCGGACAGTCCGGACTTTCGATGAGTTGGTACCTGTGCCGCGAAAAAGTAGAGCACGTTATTTTTGAATCCAGAAGTGCCTGCCATTCATGGGATGATGAACGTTGGGATAATTTCTGTCTGGTTACGCCAAACTGGCAGTGTGAACTCCCTGGTTATCCTTACAAGGGAAAAGATCCACATGGATTTATGATAAAAAAAGAAATAATTGAATATGTAAAAGGGTTTTCTGAGTCATTTAGTCCGCCGTTGCGTGAACACATGGCGGTTACATCTATCACACGCCATAAAAATGGTGGCTATCGCGTGGTGGTAAATGACGAGACCTGGCATGCTGAACATGTGGTGATCGCGTCTGGAGCGTATCAGGATGCAGTGATCCCTGGCTATGCCAGCACGATCGATCAGTCTGTTTTTCAGTTACATTCACAGGATTATCGTAATGCAGCCCAACTGCCGGAAGGGGCTGTTCTGGTGGTGGGCAGTGGTCAGTCCGGTGCGCAGATTGCCGAAGATCTGTTTCTTGAAAAACGTAAAGTGCATTTGTGTGTAGGTTCAGCGCCAAGAGTCTCGCGTTTCTATCGTGGCCGAGATGTTGTGGACTGGCTTGCGGACATGCGCTTTTACGACCTTACAGTTGATAATCATCCATTACGTGACGGCGCACGTGATAAGACCAATCACTATGTTACGGGCCGGAACGGAGGTCATGATCTCGATCTGCGCCTTTTTGCCAGGGAAGGTGTAGATTTGCATGGTTCGTTGGAGGTTATCCGTGATGAGGTCGCGGAGTTCCAGGGAGATCTGAAGGAAAATCTTGATGATGCGGACAAGACAAATTCTGACATCAAGAAATCCATAGATGCCTACATCGCCCGTGAAGAGATTACGGCCCCGATTGAAGTTCCCTATGTGCCCGTATGGGAACCCGACGGGGATAACACGCCTCTGGACCTGAAGGCTGCCGGAATAACGTCAATTGTCTGGTGCATTGGTTTCCGCCCGAACTATCGCTGGATTGATGTGCCGGTTTTTAACGGAGCCAACAAACCGGTCTGGCATCGGGGCGTGACTGATGCGCCGGGTTTCTATTTTCTTGGCTTGCCCTGGCTGCACACCTGGGGGTCTGGCCGCTTCTCGGGTATATCTCGGGATGCAGCGTGGCTGGCCAGCCAGATTACCGGAAAGGATGTTTCTATAGCCTGAAAGAAATAAACGTCATGCTGCCATGGAAAACATATGAGGCGATGTCTGATGCTGCATTGAAGCAGCCTGAGGCATTCTGGTTGGATGTGGCGCGACGCGTCACATGGGAGCAGTTTCCAGCCACTGCGTGTCGAACACGAACTGACGGGTGGCATGACTGGTTCCCCGGTGCCAGGCTTAATACCTGCCAGAATGCTGTAGATCGACATGTGGCGGAGGGGCGGGGTGAGCAGGCTGCCTTGATCTGGCATTCCTGTGCCACGAAGGAACGGCAGGTTGTGACCTATCGTGAACTTCTGGGCAGGGTTGCCAGATTTGCCGGCGGGCTGCGGTCACTGGGGGTAGAGAAGGGTGATCGTGTTCTTATCACCATGCCCACAATGATTGAGACGGCTATCGCCATGTTGGCCTGTGCCCGACTTGGAGCTGTGCATGTCGTGGTTTTTGCCGGTTATGCCGGGTCTGAACTGGCGCGTAGAATTGACGATGTAACGCCAAAGGTTATCATTATCGCCAGTTGTAGTTTTCAGGGCCAGACACTTATTCCGTCTGAGCTCGCTTTGAACGCGGCATTGACCGAAGCGACACATAAGCCGCAGGCGTGCGTCATTTTGCAGCGGGAGGCCTGTCCAGCGCAACTTATGCCGATGCGGGACCATGATTTTCATATGCTGGAGCACTCTGCTCCGGTAAGTCCCGTCACAGTAAAATCTGAGGATCCGCTTTATATTCTCCATACATCTGGGACGACGGGGCCTGCCAAAGGTATTGTGCGGGACAATGGAGGGCATGCTGTAGCGCTCGCTTTGTCTATGGAGCTGATATACGGTTGTAAGCCCGGGGAGACCTTCTTTTCGACATCAGATCTAGGTTGGGTAGTTGGCCACTCGTATGGCGTCTATGCGCCCCTGATCAGCGGCTGCACAAGCGTGATTGTAGAAGGAAATGCATCCACTTCTGCAATTCAGGCCCTCTGCCGTGATCATGCAGTAACTTGCCTGTTTACGACTCCTACCCATATGCGTCTCATAAGGCAGGATAATCGCAATCCGTCAGGTGCCATTCTGCCAGAACTTGGTCGCGTCTTTGTAGCAGGAGAGTACGCAGAGCCAACATTGCTGGATTGGGTGCGATCATATTTTCAACGGCCTGTTGTGAACCACTGGTGGCAAACCGAAACAGGATGGAGCATCACAGCGCATTTTTTTGGGCTGCCCGGTGGTGAGCCCGCGGCCCTCCTGAATAATATTGGGCGCCCAGCCCCGGGCTTCTTTCCGGTTATCATGCCATCCATATCAGATGAGTATTGTGGTGAGCTTGTCTTGTCCCTGCCTCTACCGCCAGGTTGCCTGGCGGGAATATGGAAAAATGGAGCGAGCCACATACCCGCTCCCTATCTTGATGACACCGGCCAATATTATCGTACTTTTGATACTGGCATGATCCGGGATGACCGCGCTGTTTGTCTGCTTGGCCGGTCTGATGACGTGATCAAGGTGGCAGGAAGGCGGATTTCCGGCGTCCAGATTGAAGGGATCATTTCCGCACATCCTGCTGTTTATGCCTGTGCTGTTGTTTCAATTTCCGACAAGCTCAGAGGGCAGCGGCCTCTTGCCTATGTCGTGGTTGAACCCGGCGTGCAACGCATTCCTTCTTCCCAAGAAATTATAAGGCAGGTTCATCAGGCACTAGGCCGCTGGGTCGGCCTCAAGGAGGTCCGTTTTGTCAGCAGCCTCCCCACGACCACGTCTGGAAAAATTAAGCGGAAATGCCTGGCTGGTTTTCAGGCCGTGTCAGCTTAGCCTGCCTTGACAAGAGAGCTCTGTGTGCAAGGCAGGTAGTGACTGTCCTGACAGACGCTAAGATAGGGCCCCGCAGCCTTGATCTGGATGGTCATGAGGCTGATGCCGTTGGAACGTCGCGTACCCAGTGGAAGGAATGCGTTTCCAGATGTCCAGCGTGACTCTGGTCTTTCCTGTGTATTCCAGCCCTTCAGGTCCGTTGCGGTGAGATGGGCCGTAATGGTCTGCATGTGATTGTTTTCAAACATCATGACTTCACCCACGGCGACACCAAAGGCGCGGCGGTCGTCCACGAAGGGGCCGATGACATCGCAGGGGCGACTGGTCCTGGAGGCAATACGTACGGACTGCACACCGGTCGAGATCATGAACATGACGCGGTCGCCCTCCCGGCGCACGGGATGGAGGATAGCCCCGGCCTCCGTAATGATGTGCAGACCAGCCTCGTTCGTCAGAACTGGGGAGGCAGGCTGGGGCACGCATTCAAGCTTGTCGGCATGGGCCTTGATCTGTCGGAACAACGGCTCGACAAATGCGCGTGACACGTCGAGCGGTGCTGCCGCATCATCCCAGGTTAGATGGTTGGTTTTACCAATAGAGACAACAGTCCCATTCTGACGGAAAGCGCGGCGGTTACCGGTATCGAGATAGCTTTCAGTGAACATGCCATCTGCCATGATGACGGAATGCCGCTCGGTTTCAACGTGGTAATAGTTGTAGGCGGTAATGCTCTTATCGTAAAAAATCGAACGTCCGTTCACGAGCATACGGACCGGAACAAACCTGCCGTTGAAGAACAGGCAGTGTTCCGGTGTGATCAGCATGTCCTTATAGGGCACACCTTCTGTAATCGCTCCCCGGAGGATGCGCACCGGATAACCGGCCTCATCATCAGGCAGATGTGGACGAACCGTGCAATGCGCGTGCCCGTCCCAGGTTACGTGACGGGTTGTTTCCGCGCCGTCCTCGTAGGCAACAATCTTATCTCCAACACGAAGCGCTTCAACAGCCGTAGGGCCAGACGGCGTTTGGATCATTGAGCCGGCGAGGAAGCAGACCTCAAGGTACAGACCACCTTCATAATCGGTAGTAACCTCAGCACGGTAAGTACCATCGGCATTCTGGATCGTATTGACAGTGTTAAGCGTGTAGGTGACCGCGTTGCCGACGTTGTCCTTGCCGACAAGTGTTGTGCTGCTTGCTGTGGCTTCAATATGGGTAACGCTGGCCAGAGAAACTATATCGATGCGGGCACCATCAG
>NZ_CALLXM010000082.1 GCF_937875265.1 uncultured Acetobacter sp.
GCCCACTGAGTGAATTGTGCCACTGCCTGTGTGGCGACCGGAACTACAGCCTGCGCGGAGGCAGACAGGAAGTCTGTTACCACATGGACAGGGTTGAGCTGCGGTACCTGAAATTTGGACAGTACTGCATTAACCAGATCGTTCTTCTGGTTTGCATCCTTACCCGGATTGAAAGGCTGCGGGTAAGGCTGATTTGGCAGCTCAACATAGGTACCGGCAGGCTTCTGCAATTCAGACGGAACCGGGATCAGGCTGTGCGAGGACTGCACAATGGCCTTGTAAATATTGGTTGCGCCATCGCCAGAGTGGGTGCCCTGTTCTTCAATGCGAGTGGCACGCAAGGCGTCCAGCTGGTTGGAAATCCAGCCATTTTTCAATGAGAGATGCACGGGGGATGTAATGACCCCAAGTGTTGGAATCCATTCGCTGTGGCCGAACAGGTCTTTGCCCATATACACATAGCCATCAATGGTGTTGGGGTTGCCTGCGGCGCTGCCACCAAAAAATTCAATATCGACGGCGCGTGAAATAATGTCAGCCTTGACGTTGATAGGGCAGGAAGAGTTGATCAGTGTGGGGACACCAACGCTGAGAGCATTAACAAAATTGTCGACCAGAACAGGAAGAGAGCCAGACTGAACGGACAGACCAAGCTGTTCGATTACCTGATTGCCGGTTACGCACAGGGCGTTGGCGGTGGTGGCAACAAACTTGTCGTATTCCTGCGGGCTTGCCAGAATCTGCTGACCAACGGTGACTTTCCCATCATACGGCGTGTTCCAGTAATAAAAAGAACCGCCCCAGCCGCCCAGTGTCATGTGCCCGATGTTGAGGGAGGCCTCAATATCATCATGCAGCATGGTGTTGATCTGCTGAAGGGAGCCGGATTTCAGGGTGTCCTGAATAACAGAGCTTGCAATGGAGTCTGACAGAGGCTGGAAGGTTACAGACGCACCATCCCAGTGTGAGCCATAGGCCGTGGCTGCGTGAATGAAGATGTTGCCAAAGCTCGTCATGTCATTACCGTTAATGGTAATGGCCTGCTGGTACCAGAATGTGCTGTCCGGGCTGAGGGTGTTGGTCCCGGTGCTGTTAGCCTGCGCAATGAAGGACACAATGTCCTGATAGCCTTTAAGCTGGTTGGTGGTGCCACCTTCCGTATCGGCCCGTAGCTGCCCCAGTTGTTCTTCTGTCAGCGTAAGCTCGGAATATGCCATAGTGTCATCCTTAAGGGTGCATAAGGCTGTTGCACCAAAAGGCATGTGGCAAAACACAGCCATTTCCCGGGGTGGGGAGCCTGTGCAGGCACACGTTTCCTACCCCGGAAAAGACAAGGTTTTGCGCACAGAGCTTTTTTGAAACAGCCTGCGGTTTTACTTTAAAAAATGAGAAAAGTGGTTATCAGGGCTTAGTTAATGCCGTGAATCCATTCATTTTCGTAATGGTAGTCTGGTGTGATGGAGCCGCCCAGCGCCTGCGCAAACGTGTTCAGGCCTTCCGTTACCTTATAGATAGCCAGATCATTAAACTGGTGCAGCGCACCAAGAATAGGGCCGGAAACGGCGGTCAGTACGACGCCGATGGGGGCGATAGCGTCCTGGAAGCTGTTGACGGTATTATCAATACCAATAATCGTATTGCCAGCCAGAGCGCCCAGACCTGCAAGGGTGGGAGGAATGAGGAACGAGCCACCACCAGAGACATCGCTCAGTTCGGTGTAAGAAAGGGTGCGCATGGAAATACTCCAGAAACACTGAGGATTTATTAGGGATTTGATAAGCTTACCAATATTGAAATTATGGATCTAAATGTTAAAGAAAGTCAAAAGATTTTTCTTTAAAATGAGACAATATTCGTTAATAAAACATCAAAGCTGAACAAATATTTGAAAGAAGTAACCTCAGAACTTGCCCCTGTATACATGGGGCTTGTTTGGTCAGGAATTTCTGGGGGGCGAGTGGCATATGGTCGGGTGGTCAGGCAAGAGTGTGCTGTTCGTATAAAAAAAGCCTGACAGGCAGACCTGACAGGCTCTTTTCATGTGGATTTTAAGCAGCGGCGCCTATTTAGTTGGCGAAATCTTGTTTGCTATCGCTTGCTGACGGTCCCGCATGGCTTGTTCCTTGGCCTGTTTGGCCGCAATTTTCTCCGCAGCTTTGGCGGCCTTTCTGGCCTGCATGCGTTCCAGCCGTTCCTTCATAGCCATACGCTCATACCGGATACGCTGGCGGATCCAGTTCAGCAGCCCGGAAAACGTGACGACCAGAATGCCTACAAACGTCCAGCCATCCATCGGCTGATGGAACACCAGATAGCTTAGAGCCACACCCCAAACCATCTGGCTGTATTGCGGCAGGGCCACACGGTTGGCGGGGGCGCGGGCGGTGGCCATCATCATCAGCAACTGGCCAAGGGCGGCCAGAAAGCCGTAGCCAAACAGATAAACCCATGTGGTTACACCGTGCGGCCATGTGGCGTGTGCCCACATCAGCAGGCCGTTGCCCACCAGCGGGCCAATCAGGCTGGACCCAAACAGGGAAAGCCGGGCACTGTTCTGCCCCGCCAGACGGTAGGCAATAACACTGACAGCATTGGCCACGGCGGCAATCAGCGCACATAAATGCCCAAAATGCAGCGCCCGTACGCCAGGGCGCAGCACAATAAGCACGCCAATAAAGCCAAGCACCACGGCCAGCCAGGCCCAGGCGGTCACTTTCTCTTTAAGCAGCACAACCGAGAGAATGGTGACAAACAGCGGCATGAGGAACATGAGCGAAAGCGCTTCGGGCATGGGGAGCAGCATGAAGGCTTCTACGCTGGCTGCCGTGGCCACAAACGTACACACCGCCCGCAACACCCACATGGCGGGCTCCTGCGTGCGGAACACGTCACTGTAGGATTCTTCGGGCTTGCGGATAAACGGCAGAAGAATAAGCCCGAATACCCCGCCCGAGAACGCGACCTCAAACGGGTCGAGCTGCCCACCCAGCAGCTTGGAGAAGGCATCACTGATTGCGAAGGAGGCAAACGCCCCCAGAGCCAGCGTAATGCCGGAGAATAGAATTTTGGGGTCCATAGAATGCCTGTACTGTTCTGGTGGCGGGGCCGCGGGTGAGGAGATCTGTGTCTTTGCACACCGGCATGTTCCGGCTTTTTGACGGCAATAAGCAAAAACGCCGTGGGTTGGAAGTACATTTGCGCGGGCAGAGGGGTGGCTGGCGCAAGGCAGCGTTTCCCTGCCTGCTTGAGCCTGTGGGGCAGATGGCTTATAAATGGCCACAAGGGGATGGGGTTCCCCCTTATAACCGCCCTTGCAAGGGCTGATGACTCCTGCCGTAACAATCTGGCGGGAGATGTGTGTCTTTATTCCCGCCACAGCACGGCGGGCGTTCTGGATAGCCCGCCAGAATGAGGGCCCAAGAATGTCTTTTGCTTCCTGTCTTCTTGTTATGCTTGGCGGTGCGCTGGGCACGCTGGCCCGGTATGGCATGACGGTGCTGACCGCCCCGCTTAGCCGCACAATGCCGTGGGGCACCCTTGCCGGGATTAATGTCACCGGCTCATTTGTCATCGGCTTTTTCAGCACGCTTACACTGGCGGACGGCCGCTACCCGGTTTCAGACAACACCCGGCTGTTTGTCATGATGGGCCTGTGCGGCGGCTACACCACGTTTTCTTCCTTTAGTCTGCAAACGCTGGACCTGCTGCGCAATGCGGCGTGGGGGCGGGCGCTGGCTAATGTCACGCTTTCTGTTCTGTTGTGCATCAGTGCTGTCTCTCTTGGGCATCTGCTTGCCACGCGCCTGAATGCACATGCCATGCAACTGACACAGGCAGAGGAACAGAGCGATATGGAAGGGGAGATGGAAGGCTGAGGCCGGTTTATCGTCCCGGCAGCGGGTCTTATATGGCTTAGGTTACGGTTTTTGCTTGCATTGCCATCTGGATGAGTGCATCTGTCTTTTCAGCGGGTGCTTTTATCCGGGTTTTCGGCGCGTGTTGCGTTCGTTATGTCTCCTTAAAAGTTATGATTTCGTGTGTGTTTTGTACGCGACCGCATTTGTATATGAAGAGGAGCCTTTGTTATGGCAACAGGCACCGTAAAATGGTTTAACCCCACCAAGGGTTTTGGTTTCATTCAGCCGGAAGATGGTGGTCAGGATGCGTTCGTTCACATCTCTGAACTTGAGCGCGCTGGCATGCACACTCTGAACGAAGGCCAGAAGGTTTCTTACGAACTTGAAGCTGGTCGTAACGGCAAAACATCTGCAGTGAGTATTAAAGCGCTCTAAGCGTTTTAATCGGCAGATTTGCTGTGTGAAAAAGCCGCCCTTCGGGGCGGCTTTTTCTGTTTGGGCGGGTTTTATTCCCGCCCAGACTCCCTTTCAGGTGTTATGCGGGTCAACGCTCTGAAAGCCGTACGTTTCATAGCGTGTTTTTACGGCCCCGTTTTCCACATCCACCACCATAAATCCCTCTGGCGTGCCGTAACGCGTGCCATGCCACCAGTTGCCGGACACAGCGCCGCCCGTAATGTAGGGCACACCGTGCCAGTCCACCCGTTCCACAATATGGGTATGGCCCTGAAAAACCCCGATCACATTGTAACGGTCAAACAGCGGCAGCACGTCATACGCGTTGGCAACACTCATCACATGGTGTTTGGGTATGGTGGGGAAGGGGCCAGCGTAATCTTCCGCCGCAGTTACCAGCGGAATATGTGTGACCACAATAATCGGCATGCCGACCGGCTGTGCGGCGAGGTCTTTGGCCAGCCAGGCAATTTGAGGGGCATCAATCCGGCCTTCATACATCCGGTCTTCGGTAATACCGATGGAATCCAGCACCACAATATGCACGCCCTTGTGGTCGAATGAATAATAAAGCTGGCCAAACCGGTCCTCGAAGTATTTTTTGCCATAAAGCGGGTCGGTCGGCTGCGCGCCGCTTTTAGTATACACGCCAAAACAGTCATGGTTGCCGATGGTATGATGCACGGGCAGCGTGAGGTCATCCGCCGTGCGCGTATACAAATCCATCAACATGGATGCGCGGCCTGCATTGACTCCCAGCGCATCAAACACATGGTCTCCGCCCTGAATGGCAAAGTCTGCCGGAACTGTACGGGCTTTCAGGAACGCAGCGTGGCACCCGGCACTGGCGTTCAGTTCTGGTTGAAGATGCGTATCTGTGATGAACAGGAAGGTAAACGGTTCATGCGCCCGCATGGGGGGGCGGGACGGAACCGCCGCAAGGGAATGGCCGAGAGGCGTGAATGCAAGCCCCGCAGTGAGTGAGAGAAAGGTGCGTCGGTTAAGCTGGAACATGGGCGGCAGCCTCCGTATCCGTGGTGGCGGGAGATGAGCAGGTTTCCCACTGTGCGCAAAATGGTGTGCGCTTCCAACTCTGTCACAAATGTTTAATGCTCTGTGCGCGGTGAGGGGCTGAAGAACCACAGGAATTATGTGCGACTAGTTCTTATTTGCGCCTATTGCCCATTGCTGATGAACATGGCACTTCATGACGCATGGCCGTTCCAACTTTGAAAACCATTCGGCCGTTTTGTGTGCTTATGCACCGCTATACGGGCCTGCTGCTTGCCGTTGTCCTGTTTGTTGCAGGTCTGACCGGGAGTCTTTGCGCGTTTCAGGATGAGCTTGATGCGGTGCTCAATCCTGATCTGTTTCAGGCGCAACATGCGGAGCAGCATCAGCCTCTTTCATTTTTTCTGGACCGCCTGCACGCGCAGCACCCTGCCGCGCAGGTGACGGCGCTGGTGTATCGTCCTCCGGCAGGCCGGGCGGTGGAGGCTTTTGCCTCCGAGGTTGTGCCCGGCAGTAAAGAGGCTGTTGAGAATGAGTATTTTCTGGACCCATCCAACGGCCAGATTCAGGGCGTGCGCCCCACGCAAGGATGCTGCTTTAACCGCCGCGCGCTGATGTCGTTTTTATACCGGGTTCATTACTCTCTGGACCTTGGGCCAACCGGCATTGTGATTATGGGAATTTGCGCAATCTTGTGGAGCATTGATTGCTGCGTCGGTATTTTGCTCACGTTCCCTTTGCACCAGCCCGTCTGGCGGGAAGAGTTCTGGAAGCGATGGGGGAAAAGCTGGCTGGTAGCCATCGGGAAATCCGTCTTCCGGCTGATATTTGATCTGCACCGGGCGGTGTCCCTCTGGCTATGGGTTGTTTTTCTGGGCATTGCTATCAGCGGTGTGGCGCTCACGCTGCCAACGCAGGTGTTCAACCCGGTAGTGCACGCCGTGTTGCCAACGGCCCCCGCATTAACCCGCCTGAGCACAGGCCGGAATGCACATGCCGTGACACCGGATGAGGCGGAAGCTCTGGTGGAAGACTTTGTGCACGCAGAAGGAACTATGCAGAATCCCTCTGGTGTTTTGCTGGCCCCGGATGGATCAACCGCAACGTTTTATCTGTTTAGTAAAACAGGCAAGCAGGTCGCAGGGTTAGGCAGCCCGGTGGTTACAGTAGACCTGAAAACAGGCAGCATTACCGATAGTGATATTCCCGGAAAAGGGCGGCTGGGTAATCTGGTTCTTCAAATCCAGTTCCCGTGGCATAGCGGTGAGCTTGCGGGGCTTGCCGGGCGGATTGGGATCTGCGCATCCGGCCTTGCGCTCTGCCTGCTGACAGTAACAGGCGTGATGATCTGGTGGAGGAAGCGCTGGCCACCGAGGCGAAAGCTGGCCCCGATACCAAAACCCCTTGCCTGATCACTAAGAGCAGGCAAGGGGTTTTGGCGCTTAACGAGCAGGCCTATTAAGCAGGCATGGCGTGCAGAGCACACAGTTTGTTGCCGTCCGGGTCCCGCAGGTAAGCAAGGTAGAGGTCACCCGTAGCAGTGTGGCGCACGCCCGGTGCGTCTTCAATGGCTTCTCCGCCATTCGCAACGCCAGCTTTGTGCCATGCATCCGCTTCTTCAGGGCTGTTCATGGCAAACCCGATGGTGCTGCCGTTGCCGCCGGTTGCAGGTTCGCCGTTCAGCGGTTTGGTAATGACCAGACGGCCACTACGATGCACGTAAACCAGTCGCCCTTTGGCGTTAGGTTCTGCGGGCTCGCAGCCCGTAGCGCCCAGAATGGCATCATAAAAACGTTTGGAGCGGGCAATATCGTTACTGCCAAGCATAATATGGCTGAACATAAAGGGGGTTTCTCCTTACCCGGTATGGGACGTGCGCAGAGTAGCGCGATACCGGGTTGCGTCAATTCTGTTTGGGGGGCAGGAGGTCCTTATGGCAGACCAACGCCGCCATTTGCGCCAATAATCTGGCCCGTCATGTAGCTGGCATCATCCGAGGCCAGAAGCACATAAGCCGGAGCCAGTTCGGCTGGCTGGCCGGGGCGCTTGATGGGCACGGTCTCACCAAAGTGTTCAACATTCTCCATGGTCTGCCCACCACTGACCTGCAACGCTGTCCAGAACGGGCCGGGAGCAATACCATTCACGCGGATGCCACGTTTGATAAGCTGTTTGGCCAGACCTTTTGTGAAGTTGGCAATTCCTGCCTTGGTAATTGAGTAGTCCAAAATGTTGGTGGACGGCTCATACGCATTGGTGGAGGAGGTAAAGACCATAGCGGAGCCGGGCTGCATGTGCGGAATAGCCGCTTTGGTCAGCCAGAACAGCGCATAAAGATTGGTCTTCATGGTCCAGTCAAAATCTTCGGTGGTCACGTCCAGAAGGTCATCATGCGTATGCTGGCGGCCTGCGCAGTTGACGAAGATATCCAGACCACCAAGCCCGGTAACGGCTTTTTCAATCAGCTGCTTGCAAAATGCTTCATCCCGCAGATCACCGGGGAGTGCGACAAACTTACGGCCTTCCCGGCGGACCAGATCCCCTACCTCGGCGGCGTCAGCTTCTTCCTGTGGCAGATAGTTGATGGCGACATCTGCTCCTTCCCGCGCATAGGCAATGGCGGCGGCACGGCCAAGGCCAGAATCTCCGCCGGTAATCAGCGCCTTGCGGCCCTTCAGTTTACCGCTGCCAAGATAGCTTTTCTCACCATGATCAGGCCGGGGGGCCATTTTGGAGGCAAGGCCGGGCCAGGGCTGCGGTTGGGCCTTGAATGGCGCATGCGGGTAGAGAGTGCGGGGGTCTTTCAGGGGGGAGGCAGACATGGCGTTCTCTTTCACAGTCTCGGCCGCAGCAAGGTTGACGAACACGGGGGTTCCGGCAGCCGCCGCCACGCCAGCCATTTTCAGCACGGTGCGACGATAGGTGCTGTGTTTTGAGGCCGGTGTTTCGTCAGTCATGCGTGTATCCTTTTGCAGCAGGCCGCGCGGCGGACCTGTGGCAGGACAGGGGCTGTTTTCAGCACCCGTCCTTCTGGCCCGCGGCTCTGGGTTTCACAGGTTCTGACGCCCCGGCAGCCGAGGGGTTCCCCGCCGGGGGCTGTGCGCGGTGCATGGCTGCTGGCAAGGGGCGCGGAGGCTCTGAACGTTCCCTGGTTGAGCATGATGAGCTGGTATTTCAGAGGAGTTTTGCAAACGACTTATAACCAGAGACGGTTGTCTGCGACGCTGATTTTGTTAAGGTATAGCAACGAAAAGAGGTGGGGTGCGGACATCCTTGCATCTGTCACGCCGGAAGTCTGGAAAGAAAAGGTTTGAGATGCCTGAAGCGCCGTCATTTGAAACCGAGCGTCTGACGTTTCGTATTCCGCAGCGGGCGGATTTTGAAGAGTTTGCTGCCATGCGGGCTGACCCGGAAGTGGCGCGCTACACATCCGGCGCTCCGGCCTCTGCTAATGAGACATGGGGCAGGCTGCTGCACTACAGAGGGCTGTGGGGCATTATGGGCTTTGGGTTCTGGAGTGTGCGGGAAAAGCAGACAGGCCGGTTTGTGGGCACCATTGGTTTTAATGAGGCGCATCGGGGGATAACGCCGTCCATGGACGGTATTCCCGAAGCAGGTTGGGTTCTGGCCTCATGGTGTCACGGCAAAGGGTTTGCCTCGGAAGGGGTGCAGGCTGTTTGCCAGTGGCTGGACAGGGAAACGCCTTACAAACGCTCTGTGTGCATTATCGCGCCCGCCAATGCGCCGTCCATAAGGATTGCAGAGAAAAACGGATTTTCTCTGTTTACCAAAACATCTTTCATGAATGAAGAGACGCTGATGTTTGAGCGGAACGCGGCGGGCTAAGAGAGATAGCCGGTTGCCGTGCGCAGATGCGGGGTCAGGACACCCCGGCAATGCGGGCAAATTTGCGCTGGCGGCTGAAGAACAGCTTTTCCGTCACAAAGAAGGCCAGATCCTGCACCTTGCTGTGGGGCGTCATGCCAATGGTTTTGAACACCATGCTGGTCACGCGGCGCAGATGGCGCGGCTGATAGTTTTTCATGGCGCGGGACATGTAGGCCGCAATGCAGCGGTTGTGGTCATAGGGCAGGGTGGGGGGTTCATTGGTGGTGTAGTAGGCGGAGGCGAGTTCATCATCCTCGCTTTCCGTCACCCGGCCCAGTGCAATGCGGGCCCGCTGTAAGGTGCTGATATGCTCGCGCTTGAGGTAGCGGTGCATGTGGTCATAAAACAGTTTGAAGTGCCGGAATTCATCAGCGGCAATCTGCTTGCACAGGGCCTTCAGCACAGGTTCTTCCGTGGCGTCTGCCAAAGCGGAGTAGAAGGAGGATGTGCCGGTTTCCACCATACAGCGGGCAATCAGTTCCCCCGTGCGGGAGCCACGCACGGATTGATCGACTTCCAGTGGGATATGATAAAAGTCGCGGTAGCGCTGGAAGGCGCTCTGATAGTCCCATTCCGGGTCTGCCAGCATGGCCCAGCGGCCCAGTGCATCCCCGTGCTGGATTTCTTCCACGGCCCAGTGGTCTGCCGCCTGTTTGAAATCCGGGTCATCATGAAACACGTTGTTCAGATAAATGGCATAGTCCACGCTGTTGCGTTCGACCACGGCTGCGGCCTTGATGGCAGGCACAAGCTGGGGGTCCACCAGGGACGGGTTGAAGCTCTCCCAGGGTAACTGGTCGATCTGCCAATGTTTCATCTGCGCCGGGTCTCCCGTCCTGCTGCTCTCGACCTGTTAGCCATCTGGCTTTTTCACGGTGAGCCTGTCCGCGAAATGGCCCAGAGTGTTGCTCTAGACCATTCCCCGCCGAGACGGAATGCCATGACAAAAAAAAGACAGCTCCAACGCGCCGGGCGGCCCCTCACACAGTGGGAGTAATGCCAGGGGAGTTACAGGCTGTGGCAGGGGGCAGAGCGCGGGGCCTGCGGTTTTCATCAAGGGCGACGAAGGTGAAATCCCCTTCCGTCACTTTGGAGGTCAGATGCGTATGGCGCGCGCGCCGCCATGTTTGCACATGGATGGTCATGGAGGAGCGGCCCGTGCGGGTAATGCTGGTGTAAATGCTTACCTCATCCCCCACCACAACGGGTTCCAGAAACACAACGCCGTTAATGGCGACGGTTGCGGCACGGCCATTAGCCCTGAAGGCTGCGGTGGTGCCGGCGGCAAGATCCATCTGTGAGATAATCCAGCCCCCGAACACGTCCCCTGCCGGGTTGGTGTCGGTGGGCATGGCAATAACGCGAATGGTGGGAACACCTTCCGGCAGTTGGGAAGCAGAAGCGTCTGGCATGGAGTAAGGCCCTATAATCAATAAGGAAAGGCAGGATGCTGGAACGTGAGGTTACCGGAAGGGGGGCTCATCAAACCCGCGCAGTTTACGGGAGTGCAGGCGGGTAACGCCCTGCTGCTTCAGCAAACGCATGGTTTCAATGCCCACCATCAGGTGTTGGCTTACGCGCTCACGATAGAACGCATTGGCCATGCCGCGCAGCTTCAGTTCTCCGTGAAGAGGTTTGTCCGACACGCAGAGCAATGTACCGTAGGGCACCCGGAAGCGGAAGCCATTGGCCGCAATCGTGGCGGATTCCATATCCACAGCAATGGCGCGGCTCATGTTGATCTGGGTAAACAGATGCGCCAGACGCAGCTCCCAGTCCCGGTTATCGGTGGTCATCACGGTGCCGGTGCGCAGGCGGGTCTTGATATCGGACTCGTGCAGGCCGGTCACCAGCATGGTGGCTTCCTGCATTGCGACCTGTACCTCGGCGATTGGAGGCACGGGCACCCATGTGGGCAGGTCTGCATCCAGAACGTGGTCATCCCGCACATAGCCGTGGGCCAGAACGTAATCCCCCAGCACCTGAGAGCGCCGCAGGCCCGCGCAGTGGCCCACCATCAGCCAGCAATGCGGGCGCAGCACGGCCAGATGGTCCGTCATGGTTTTGGCATTGGCCGGGCCGACGCCAATATTGATGAGCGTAATGCCATTCCCGTCCGGGCGGCACAGGTGGTAGGCGGGCATTTGCGGCAGGCTGTCCGCCGGGGCTTCTGCCGGGGCGCTGCCAGGGCCGGTGTAAATATGCTCACCGGGTTCAATAAAGGCGTTGTAGTCACCTCCGGCATCCACCTGCGCACGGGCGTAATCACGGAAGGTGTCTACATAACGCTGGTAATTGGTGAGCAGGATAAACCGCTGGAAGGAGCGGGGTGTGGTGCCTGTGTAATGGTGCAGGCGCGCGAGGGAGTAATCCGTGCGCTCCGCAGTAAACAGGGCCAGCGGGCGGGGCTTGGTGGCATCGGGCAGCAGCTCACAATTGGCAATGCTGTCATCCGTGGCGTGCAGGTTGGGAAGCGCGAACTGTTCCTGCAACAGGCGCAGGTCCGCCTCTGTCAGGCCGGTTACGGCATCTTCCAGCACATAAGGCAGCGGAATGGGGTGGTGGGAGCGGCCAACCAGTACCGGCTGCCCGTAATGGTGCAGCAGCGGTTCAATCTGTTCACGCAGATACTCGCGGAACAGGGCCGGGCGCGTGATGGTGGTGCAGTAAAAGCCGGGGTCCAGAATCACGTCAAACGGTGGGCGGCCCTGCATGGGGGTGCCGGGGGGCAGCTCCATTGCCAGGCATGGATACGTGGCCTGTTCCGGTGGGCAGCCCTGCCGGGCGGCAAAGGTCGATTTCAGCCGGTGCGTGCTGTCCTTATACAAGGCGCACAGGCGGGTAATGGCGGTCTCTGCTGTGGTGAAGGCTTCAAAATCCGTTCCGGCTGCTGCGCGGAGGGCTGTCATATCGGGCTGTGTCATGAGTCTCCTGTCGTCATGGGTGAATAGGTACATGGCTGGCACCATAACGCGACAAAGGGGCAGGGGTGCAATCATACAGCCCGGTGCAGGAGGGCTGTGCGGGCGGTTTTCTGCGCCAGATGGCGTATCTGCGCACGGAAAAGTGCGCTATACCGCCCCGCACTGCCGGCAAAAAAGACAAAGAGAGCGAGATGATTGCGTGTACCCCTGAACAGACCGCCATTCTGGACAAGGCGCCAACATCAAGCTTCCGCGTGATTGCCGGGGCCGGGTGTGGCAAGACCTCCACGCTGGAACTGTTCAGCAAAAAATGGACACGCCACCGGGGCCTGTATCTGGCTTTCAATACGGCCATTGCCAAGGAAGCCCGCGCCCGCTTTTCCACCCAGATTGAAGCCCGCACCGCCAATAGTTACGCCTATCGCAGCCTGAATATTGGCCAGATGGGCAGGAAGGTGCAGGGCCGCTACATGGCGCGCGATATCTGGCGGCTGGAAAAGATACTGGACCGCAAGGCCAATAGTGCCCCGGATACGGTTTTAAAAACGCTGAGCAACTTTCTGATCAGCGAGGGCTCCAAAATCACCTCAGCCCATTGCCCGGAACCCGATAAGCAGCGCAACGTGGAAATCCGCCAGTTTGTGGCGCAGGCGTATAAATATCTCATCGCGTTTGAAAAACATGACATGCCCATCACGCATGATCTGTATTTGAAGAAGTTCGAGCGCGAACAGAAAATTACCGGCTATGATTATGTGATGGTGGATGAAGCGCAGGACCTGAACCCGGTTCTGGTCTCCATCCTGAAAAAATCCGAGCTGCCGATTGTGGCTGTGGGCGACCCTAACCAGTCCATCTACGCGTTTCGTGGGGCGGTGGATGCACTCAGTGATCTGGATGGCCCGTGCTTGCCACTTACGCGCAGCTGGCGGTTTGGGGAGCCTGTGGCCCAGATGGCCAATGCCATTTTGCAGCATCATTCCAGCAAACCGGCCTATAGCCTGCACGGAAGCCCGACGGTTAAAAGCCGGGTTATGCGGCACCAGAAAGGCCTGAAGCCTGAGCATAATACGCTTGTTCTGGCCCGCACCAATGCCAGACTGTTTGAAGGGCTGGCGGACAGCACCCGGCCTTTCCATGTTCTGGGCGGCGTGAATGACATGGTGCAAGAAATTCTGGCGGGCTATAACCTGTATCAGCGCCAGTTTAAGCCGTCCCTCAGGCCGGAGGGTGCTGCGCTGGACTATGCCACATGGCAGGACCTTGAAAGAGCAGCAGAAGGCCGGGATGCAGACCCGGTTGCCAAAAGGCTGTTTGGCATTGTGGACAAACACAAAGACACGCTGGACCAGAAAATTCAAACCATCCAGACCCTGTATCGAGACAGCGCGGATGAGGTCAGCCTGATCTGTTCCACCGCGCACAAGGCCAAGGGGCGTGAGTTTGATGCGGTGATTATGCTGGATGACTTCCTCTCCCCCGAGGAATGGACCCGGCGACGCACTCAGTTCATTCAGCAGGCCAAATTATTTGAAAAAGACAAAGGGCCTTTGCCGCCCATTTTAAAAGCGCGGCTGAAGAAAAATCTGGAAAACTGTGATCAGGAAATCAATCTGCTCTATGTGGCCTGCACCCGTGCGAAACTGACGCTTTCTCTGCCGGATGCGCTGTTCCAGTTCTGGAAAGACCTGAAGCTTAAAGCCTGACTACCAAGCCAGACTGCGGCGTGTGGAAAAATAATCGGAACCGCAACGGCATTCCGGGGTTATGATGGAAGAC
>NZ_CALLXM010000083.1 GCF_937875265.1 uncultured Acetobacter sp.
AGCAGGCGCCGCCAGACGCGCTCACCCTGATTAGGCGTGCCGGAAATCAGCAAAACGCGCAGCCGGTCCCGGATGCCGGTAATGTGGGTGACGGACTGGTTGTTCACCTGAGACACTTCGTCTTCCAGCGGCGCGACGGACAGGCTGACCAGCAGCTGGCCCGGATGCGGCACTGGAAGGGAAATATCCTGCGGGGTGCCTGTGCGCACGGGAATGATAACAGGCTCATCCCCGTTAACCCGCAAGGTGACATCGGCCTGTGTGCCAGGTGTGGTGCCGGGTCCGGCATCATCTACCTCAATGCGCAGTTTGGCGGGCTGGCCGACAATACCGTAGGGAGGCGCTTGCAGAATGCGGAGCTGCCGGTCGGTCTCTTCCCCTTTAGCGGGCAGCAGAACGTGCAGGGGCAGGGTAAGGTGTCGGCCATCGGGGGTGGTGGGGTGCAGGCGGTCTGGCACACTGGCCGGGATATCGGCCACCTGACCATCTGTGATCATGACAGCCCCGGCCAGCTGATCCGGCGGAACATCCGCCGCAGCCTGTTCCAGCGCATCAAACAGGCGGGTGCCGTTATGGCCGGACGTGCGGACGCTCACGGTGCGCAGGTTCAGCCCATCTGTATGCGCCTGAGCCAGTGTGCTGGCGGCCTGCCGGGCAATAGCTGCGCGCTGCCCGACGGACATGGAGGGTGACTGATCCACCAGCAGCAAAGCCGTTTCCGGCAACACATGCCAGCTTTCATGCAGACGCTGCGGGCCAGCCAGCCACACCAGAACGGAGAGCATGGCCGCCAGCCGGAAGAAAGCGCCCTTTGTGCGGCTGAATAGAGCATAGCCACACAGAGCTACGGCCAGAATGGCAAACGCTGCCAGCACCCAGAGCGGCACAAGCGGAGCAAAACCAAGAGAGCGGGCGAGAGACTGAGGCATGGTGCTTATTCCCCCAGCCGCTTGAGCAACATGGGTACGTGCACCTGATCAGCCTTGTAGTTTCCTGTCAGCGCATAAATGATGGTGTTGACGCCAAAACGATACGCAAGCTGCCGCTGGTCAGCGCCTTCGGGCAGAACGGCGAAGGGCGTATTGCCGCTTTCATCAACTGCCCAGGCGTGTGCCCAGTCTGCGGAGCCGATAATCACCGGGCTGACATCATCATTTTCGGCTTCTCCCTCACGCGCCACCCAGACGGGTTGCTCAGCGTAACGGCCCGGAAAATCATGCAGCATGTAGAAGGTATGGGCCAACAGGTGATGGTCCGTCATGGTCATAAGGGGCGGAATGGGCAGTCCTGCCGTCACGCGGCGCAGGGCCGAGCGGGTGCCGGGGGCATCGCCCGCATAAGGGCCTGATGCCGCATCACTTTGCCCGGCGGAATCCTGCCCCTGCGTATCAATCAGCACAATGCCACCATGCGCCATAAAGGCGGTAAGGGCGGCGGTCATGGCCGGAGTGGGGGCAGCATCCGGAGTGATGGGCCAGTAGAGCAGCGGATAATAGCTCAGATCATCCTGCCCCGGCCTGACCCCGTCCGGGTGGCCGAGCATGGCGGAGGTGCGGGCGTTGGCATAATCAGACAGGCCCTGAAGCCCCTGCCGGGAGACGGTATCAATATCGTCATGACCGGTCACAACATAAGCCAGACGTGTTTCCAGCGCAGCGCCGGGCACCGCCGGAGCCGGTTTGACGGCCTCGGCAGAGGGGGCCGGACTGTTTCCCGCTGGCGCAGTCTGCGCGTAAGCAAGCGCCGGGACTGTCAGGGCGCAGGCCAGCAGCACAGACAGGCCCTGTTTACCTGAGGCGTGCCTGGTAACGCTGCGTAGGGAAATCCCCGCACGCATGGCCAGAACCAGCAGGCCATCCAGCAGCAGAAGAGCTATCGCTGCACACAGGAAAAATGGAGCCAGTGCCGTATCGGGCCGGCGTCCACCGGGGCTGATAACGGTGCCCACCGGCGTTGCTGCGGCAAGAGATGTGGCAGGAGTGCTGGCGTTCAGGGCGCGGCGGGCCGCACGCGGGCCATACAGGCCAGGGGGATGTGCGGGAGAGACCGGCATGCGGGCAAAGTCACTGGCTTTCAGGCCACGCGCTGCGGGAGGCGGCGGGCCGAGCACACCGTCTCCGTCCAGTGTCAGCACTGGGGCCAGAAGGGTGTCATCTGCCGGAATGGTTACGCCATTGGCGTGGTCTGTCAGCCTTTGCAGCATGGCAACAAACAGGCCGGACAGCGGGAGGTTGGACCAGTCCGCCGTGCTGCTGACATGGAAGAGAATAATATCCCCCTTGCCGAGCGAGGCATGGGTTACCAGCGGCGTGCCATCAGCCAGACGTGCCCAGCTATGAGCGGAAAGGTCTGCCACGGGGCTGGCCAGCACCTGCCGGGAAATAGTGACATCCGCTGGAATATCCAGCCCGTGGAACGGAGATGAGGCATCAAACGGTGCCAGTTTTTGCGGGGCACCCCACGTCATGGTGCCCCCAAGCTGGCGGGAACCATCCAGCAGAGCAACAGGCAGGAGGTCAGCTGTCGGGTCAGTGGGCGTCCCGTTGGCTGACGTACTGGCTTGCTGTGTTTCCGCATCATCTCCCGCAGGGGCTTCGGGGGATGTCTCGCCACCGTCCGGCGCTGCGCCATGTTGGGCACCTGCCAGAGCTGGGCCTGCAAAACGGATGAGGGTGCCACCCTTGTTAACCCAGTCCTTTACCTTTCGACGAATGGCCGGGTTTGCCAGCGTGCCATCCGGCGCAATGATGACGGAGAGAGGCTGTGTGAGGAGCGTTGCCGGGGTGCCCTCATGCAGGTCAGCCGTGGGGGCAAGGGCTCGGCGCAGGTAGAACAGCGGACCAATCAGCGGGGTGTCAGCAGCCCCGGAGGTCATTAACCCTACCGGGCGCAGGCGGTCGCCTTCATCAAACAGAAGCGTGGTGGCAGCACAGGCCTGCCCGGTAACAGAAAGCTGGTCAATCCGGTTGCGGACCGCTGTGGGCAGCGTAACCGGCACATCCATCTGCGTTGCTCCGGCGGGCAGAACCAGAGGCAGAACAGCCAGTGTGCCACCATCCTGCGCATGGACGCGCACGGACAGAGCGCGTGGTGCGGGCAGCGGCAGGGCCAGAAGGCGGGCCATTTGTGTGTTGCTCCGCTCACCTGCAGGGGCAAGAGCCAGAACAGAGGCATCCGGGAAGTGGATTTCCTGCACCGGGCCAAAGGCGCGCAGGGCGCGGGCAAAGGCGTCATCTCCGGGGGAGGCAACGCCATCGGCCAGATACATCACACTGCCATCAGTATGCGGGAGTGTTGTCAGTGCGCGGGCGGCTTTGGCGCGGTCTGTGCCCCAGGGAGCCGGGCGCATGCTGTCCAGCTCCTGCCGCACGGCAACGGCTGGGCGTGGGGCAGGTGTCTGGGCGTCGTGCCCGTCAGTGGCCGGAGCGGTGCGGATAAACAGAATGCGACGCCCTGCGTGGTCAGCGTCATCCACCAGCCCCTGAGCCGTGGCGATGCGGCGAGCCCAGTCCGAGGCGGAGAACATGCCATCATCCATGACCAGCAGCAGTGGGCCATGGGCTGTGCTGGGCAGGCGGTCCCCCGGCAGAACGGGCTGAGCCAGCCCCAGCACCAGACACGCCGCAGCAGCAAGCCGCACAAGCAGCAGCCACAAGGGAGAACGAACGGCATCATTTTGATGCGGGCGCAGGCCGCTCAGCAAGGCAACTGCCGGAAAGATCTGCTGGCGCGGAGCAGGCGGTGTGGCCCGCAGCAGCCACCACACTATGGGGAGCGTCAGCAGGCCGAATAGAGCCAGGGGGGCAAGAAAGATCATGAGCGCACCCCGGGCTGGCCAGACAGAAGAGCATGAAGTGCCAGCAGTGTTGGCATGGGCGGCTCATCCGTGCTGTGCAGAACAAGGTCATGCCCGTAACGGGTGGTAAGGGCAGCAAGCTGCGCGTTTCGGGCATCTACCAGATGCACATAATCCTGTTGCAGGGTTTGCACGTTGGGCAGGTCGATATCCGCTTCACCTTCCAGCCCTTCAAACCTGACGCGGCCCTGATAGGGCAAGCTGCGCTCCGCAGGGTCCGTGACCTGCACCAGATGCGTGCGGACGGGGCGGCCTGCCAGATGATGCAGGCAGGTCTGGAACGCGTCATCCGCGCAGAGAAAATCACTGACGATCAGCAACTGTGCATAACGCGGCAGCACGGTGGTGGGAGGTAAAGCCGGGCGGCTGGCCAGCGGGGCAGCCGCAAGCTGGGCAAGCCCGAGTGCCAGACGTTCCAGCGCACTGCCCCCGGCCGGCAGCATGGCGGGGCCGGTGGGGGTGAGGAGCTGAACTCGCTCCCCGTTGCGCAGCAGGAGGGCGGCGACGGCCAGAGCGATCAGAATGGCGCGATCCTGCTTTTCCGGCAGAGATGCCGCGGAGCGCCACGCCATGGAGGGCGAAAGGTCACACCAGATAAACACTGTCTGGGCGGATTCTGCTTCCGTCTCACGCACATAAGCATGGGTGCTGCGGGCGGATTGTCGCCAGTCAATATGGCTGGCTGGTTCACCGGGCAGGGCCTGCCGATATTGCCAGAAGCTTTCTCCGCCACCGGAGCGCCGCTGGCCGTGCTGGCCGGCAAAAACGGTTGAGGCAATGTGGTCAGCCTGAAGCACAAGCCCCGGTAAGCGTGCCGCCAGTGCGGAGGCTGTATTGGTGGTGGCTGCCGCCAGAGTGGGAGGCGTTATGGGGCGCTGTGTGCTGGTGCGGCCCATTCCAAATAAACCACCGGAGGCCGCAGGCTCTGCTGCGTTGTCTGATGAGTAAGACACCGCCTGAGGGCGCAGGCGGCGGACCAGTGCAGAAAGAGAGAAAGCGGGCGATGCCAAGGGGTTAGCCCAGCCGGTTCACAAGCCGTGTGAGCACATCATCCAGCTGCACACCATCGGCGCGGGCGGCAAAAGTCAGCGCCATACGGTGCGCCAGCACAGGGCGGGCAAGGGCAATCACATCATCCAGACTGGGGGAAAGGCGACCGTCCAGCAGGGCGCGGGCGCGGGTGGCCAGCATCAGCGCCTGTGCGGCACGCGGGCCGGGACCCCATGCAATCTGGGCGCGGAGGGTGTCATCAGGAGCGGTTTCAGGGCGCGAGGCACGGACCAGAGCCAGAATGGCATCCACAATTTTCTCACCCACGGGCAGGCGGCGAACAAGAGCCTGTGCCTCCATCAGCCCGGTTGTATCCATAACGGGCTGAGGCTGTGCCTCCTGCGTGCCAGTGGTGGCCAGCAGCATGGTGCGTTCGGCCTGCTCATCGGGGAAGGACAGCGGGATTTGCAGCATGAAGCGGTCAAGCTGCGCTTCCGGTAGGGGGTAAGTGCCTTCCTGCTCTAGCGGATTCTGGGTGGCCAGCACATGGAAGGGGCGGGGCAGCGGGTGCTCTGCCCCGGCAATGGCAACACGACGTTCCTGCATGGCCTGAAGCAGGGCAGACTGCGTGCGCGGGCTGGCACGGTTGATTTCATCCGCCATCAGCAACTGGCAGAACACCGGGCCGGGCACAAAGCGGAAGCTGCGGCGGCCCGTGGCGTCTTCATCCAGAATTTCGCTGCCGGTAATGTCAGAGGGCATCAGGTCCGGCGTAAACTGCACGCGGCGGGCATCCAGTCCCAGTACGGTGCCAAGCGTTGTGACAAGCAGGGTCTTGCCCAGCCCCGGTGCACCAACCAGTAATGCGTGCCCACCGGCCAGAATGGCTGTAAGCGTCTGGCTGATCACTTTGTCCTGCCCGAAAATGATGCGGGACGTCTCCTGCCGGGCACGCTGGAGGCGTTCACAGATCATATCCGCTTCACGCACGTCGGGCATGGTGGCAGGCTGGCTGGCGAGGGGCGATGTGTCTGATGAGGTCATGGGTCCAGTCTGACAGATACAGGGCTTACATCAAGCGGGGTATCATCCCTATATCATGCCCCAAGCAGTGAAACAGTCATGAACAGGATTATCCACCGGTGAGTGCTGAAGGCCAAACCCAGAAGAATGCGGTGTCCCCTCACACCGCCTGCACGGAAAATGCTGCACAAGGTGAGGCAGCGGGCAAGCTTCCGTTTCTTATTCGTCGTGATGGCGTCTGGCTTTATCGGGGCTCACCCATAAAGCGGAAGGGCATGGTCTGCCTGTTCGGCTCTTTGCTCACGCGCGATGACGCCGGTGCGTATCTGCTGCGCTCCCCGTTTGAGACAGGCTATATTGACGTTGAGGATGTGCCCTTTCTGGCGGTGGAGCTGGAATGGCAGGGCTGTGGCCGCATGCAGAAGCTGTGCTTCCGCACCAATGTGGATGAACCGGTGGTCGCCAGCCGTGAGCACCCGATTCGGGCTGTCTGGAACGTGCCGAGTGAGGCCTGTGGTGATGGTGGGTGCCCCCCTTATCTGCTGGTGCGGGCCGGAGAAGGCGCTTTTCCCATAGAAGCCCGTCTTTCCCGCCCTGTGTGGTACGAACTCGCAGCCCTTGCGGAGCCGGGACTGTGTCAGGGCGTGCCCTGCATGGGCGTGTGGAGCTGTGACTGCTTTTTCCCGCTGGCGCGAATGCCCGCTGAAAAGTCTGACCTGTGACCAGCAGCCTGCCCACTGTGGAGCCTCATCTTTCTGCACGGCAAAATCATGCGCTCGGGCTGATCTGGGCTGTGCTGCCTGAGGCGCGTCTGGTGGGCGGTGTGGTGCGCGATATTCTGGCAGGCCGCGCCGTGGCCGATATTGATATGGCAACCCCAGAACGCCCGGAGCAGGTGCTTGCCACGCTGGAAAATGCCGGGATCAAAGCTGTTCCCACCGGGCTTGCCCACGGCACCGTGACGGCGGTGATTGACGCGTCCCCTTATGAAATTACCACTCTGCGGCGGGATGTGGAGACAGACGGACGGCATGCCGTGGTCGCGTGGACGTCTGACTGGCGAGAGGATGCCGCCCGGCGCGATTTTACCATCAACGCCATGTCACGCGGGCGGGATCGCGTGCTGCATGATTATTTTAACGGGCAGGAAGACCTCGCACAGGGGCTGGTCCGCTTTGTGGGGGAGGCCGCGACCCGTATTCAGGAAGACGCGCTGCGCATTCTCCGCTTTTTCCGCTTTCAGGCCCGTTACGGCACCAGTCAGCCAGACCCTGCTGCCATGCAGGCCATCACGCAGCATGTGGCGTTGCTGCGTGGGCTCTCGGTCGAGCGAGTTTGGTCTGAACTTAAACGGATTCTGACCGGCCCCAGCCTGCCGGAAGTGCTGAAACTCATGGCGCAGACAGGCGTGCTGGCTGTGCTGTTCCCGGCTTGCGTGACTTGTGATCGTCTGGTGCGCATGGCGGAGGCTGGAGCACCAGCGGATGCCGTGCTGCGTCTGGCGGCTCTGGTTCCTGAGGACAAAGCCGGACTGGCCAGTCGTCTGAAGCTTTCAAAGGCTGAAGCCACATTTCTGGCAGGTGTTGCGCAGGGGCCAGTACCAGAACCCGGCATGACGGATGCCGATTTGCGCCGACTGTTAGCGCAGGACTCGCCGGAGGTGCTGCTGGGCCGCACATGGATGCGTGAGGCAGAAGCACATGAGGGCGTGGCGCTGGACTGGACCGCGCTCAGAAGCAGATTATCAGCAATGGCTCAGCCCGTTTTTCCGCTGGCAGGGCGTGATATTCTGGCCACAGGCCACCCACCGGGGCCGCAGGTTGGCGTTATGCTGGAACAGGTGCGGGTATGGTGGCTGGCCGAGGGCTGCACGCCCTCCCGGGAGGGCTGTCTGGCGTTCCTGAAAAAGGTTTTAACGTTACAAAGCTGAGGTGCCCCTTTGCATAGCGAGGCGCGAGGCTGGTAGAGGTCTGCCATGACTTCTGTAAAGCCTGATGGCGCGGCTGCTGCCAGCCGCCGTTCCCTGCTGCCTGATGACTCGCGTGTCCTGCTAAGCCGCCTCTGGCGGGAGCAGGTGCGTCAACACCCCGCACGAATTAGCGCCGTGATTGCGCTGACGGTGCTGACAGCCGCTCTGACGGCCCTGTATCCGCTGGTTATCCAGCGGGCGCTGGACATGTTTGCCACGCATGATTCCCGTATTTTGTATCAGGTGCCGCTGCTGGTGGTGCTCATCACCATTTCCAAAGCAGCCTCCCAGTATGCGCAGACTCTGGCGGCGCAGGGGCTGGTGCTGGTGGTGATTCGCGGTTTGCAGGGTGAGATGTTTGACCATCTGGTGCAAACGGACGTCACTCGGATTGAGCGTGAGCCTCCGGCCAAGCTCGCCGCCCGATTTACAACAGACGCAGTGTCCATCCGCGAGGCGATGATTCGCGCCGTCAACTCTCTTGGGGATGTGGTGACAGTTATCGGGCTGATCGCCTCCATGTTCTACATGGACTGGGAGCTGAGCCTGATTGCCGGCCTGCTTTACCCGATTGCCGCTGTGCCTATTCAAAAGCTGGGTAAGCGCGTGCGCCGGGCTTCCGGCGGTATGCAGGAGAGAATCGGGGAGACTGCGGCCTTCCTGACTGAAAGCTTCTCTCAGGCCCGCACAGTGCGTGTGTATGGCATGGAGAAAAAAGAAAGTGCCCGTGCGGCGCTCTCCTTTGACCATCTTTACAGCGCGATGCTGCGGATTACCCGTGGACGCGCCCGTGTGGACCCTCTGCTGGAAGCGCTGGGTGGTTCTGCTGTGGCCGCCGTGCTGGGCTTTGCTGGCTGGCGTGCGTCTATGGGCGGCGCAACATTGGGGGACTTCTCAGGCTTTGTGGCGGCTCTGCTGCTGGCCGCACGCCCGCTACGGGCCTTGGGCGCTCTGAATGCAGCCTTGCAGGAAGGTCTGGCGGGCCTTGTGCGCGTGTTTGATGTGATTGATGAAAAACCGGCGGTTCTGGAACGGGCCGGGGCGAGTGTGCTGCCTGCGGGGCACGGGCACCTGGCGTTTGAAGATGTCGGGTTTATTTACCCAGACGGGCGTGTGGGGCTGGAGGGGCTGAACCTGGAGGCCGCCCCCGGCTTTACCGTGGCGCTGGTCGGGCCATCCGGAGCTGGGAAGTCCACGGCCCTTTCTCTGGTGCCGCGCCTGCATGATGTGACATCAGGCCGGATCATGCTGGATGGCGTGGACCTGCGGGACCTCACGCTGACCAGCCTGCGGGATTCCATTGCCTATGTCAGTCAGGACCCGCTGCTGTTTGACCTCTCCATTCGAGATAACATTCTGATCGGGCGGGAAGATGCGTCTGATGAGGCTGTGCGGGATGCCGCGCGCGCTGCGGCAGCGGAACCGTTCATTCTGGCTCTGCCCGATGGGTATGACACGGTGGTTGGCCCCGGTGGTCAGAGGTTATCTGGCGGGCAGCGGCAGCGCGTGGCGCTGGCCCGTGCCCTGCTGCGTAACCCGCGCCTGTTGCTGCTGGATGAAGCCACCAGCGCGCTGGATAGCGAGAACGAGGCTGCTGTGCAGGACGCACTGGCAACTCTGCGCCATTCACGCACGACCATTGTGGTGGCGCATCGACTTTCCACCATCCGCTCAGCAGATCTGGTGGTGGTCATGCGGGAAGGGTGTGCCGTGGAATACGGCACACATGATGCGCTGATAGCCCAGGATGGCCTGTATGCCCGGCTTGTTCGCACGCAGGGACTGGACCGCTAAGGCGCTTCTTTTGCCCCACATCTGATATGCCCGCTTGAAGCCCTTTTCCGATCATGCCACATACTGACCGAACCGATCGGTCAGCGCAGTGGGGGCAAGAACTTCCGTGACTGGCTTTGTGTAGAAGTGTGTTTCAGGGACGGGAAACAGAATGGCCGATGAGCATAACGAACAGCCTGATGCAGCGTCTGATAACGAGACCAGGCCGCCTGAGAAGAAAAAAAGCAGCCGCGGCAGGATTATTCTGACATGCGTTGTCATTGTGCTGGCGATAGCCGCCGGGATTTACTGGTTTCTGACACGCAATGAAGTGGAAACGGACGATGCGTTTACCGCAGGCCGTGCCGTCTCCATCGCCCCGCATGTGGGCGGGTATGTGACGGAACTGCTGGTGAATGATAACCAGTTTGTCCGCAAAGGGCAGGTTCTGGCCCGCATTGACCCCAGAGACTGGCAGGCCGCGCGTGACAAAGTTGCGGGGATGCTGGAAAAATCTCAGGCCGCCATGCAGGCGAGTGACATGATGCATCAGGTCGCTATGCTCAGCTATCCGGGGCAGCTGGTCCGGGCACAGGGCAATCTGGCCGTTGCCAAGGCCCAGATGTTCAAGGCGGAAACGGATTATAAGCGTCAGCATTCCGTGGAACGTGCTGCAACATCACAGCAGGATATTGATTACGCCCGCGCAGCGCTTGAAGCCGCTAAGGCGCAGGTTCTGTCTGCGCAGGGTGCTGTGCAGATGGCAACCCCCGTACAGCCCAACATCAAGAACGCCCAGATTACAATCAGCCAGCAGGAAGGTCAGGCCAAAGCCGATCAGGCTGACCTGGATAACGCCAACCTTAACCTGGAATGGACGGTTATCCGTGCTCCGTGTGATGGCTGGATTTCTCAGCGTAACCTGGAGCAGGGCAATTATGTTCGCGCAGGGCAGGTTGTGCTCTCCATTGTAGAGCCGGAAGTCTGGGTGGTGGCTAACTACAAGGAAACGCAGATCACCCATATCCGCCCCGGTCAGACGGTGGATATCAAGGTGGATGCCTATCCGTCCCTCAAGCTGCATGGTCATGTGGATTCCCTCCAGAAAGGGACTGGTGCCACTTTCAGTGCCTTCCCGCCTGAAAACGCGACCGGCAACTACGTGAAAATTGTGCAGCGCGTGCCGGTGAAAATCCTGATTGATGATGGTCTGGACCCCAACCAGCAGCTCACGCTTGGTATGTCCGTTATCCCGGTGGTGCATGTGGATACGCAGGGCCATGCCGATGCTCCCCCGCGTGATGTGCAGCAGGCAGCAGCACAGCGCCAGAAAGAGGCTTCCACAGCTGGCCATGAGACCGCTGCGCAATGAGTGCGCAGGGCGAGGTAGCTGCCGGAGGGTGGAAGCCCAAGCATAATCCATGGTCTGTCGCCTTCGTTGTGACGATGGCGGCGTTCATGGAAATTCTGGATACGACAATTGTTAACGTGTCCCTGCCACACATCGCCGGGAGCTTATCCAGCACCTATGATGATGCGACATGGACCCTGACAGCCTACCTCGTCGCGAACGGTATTGTGCTCACCATCTCCGGGTGGCTGGGCAAGGTTTTTGGTCGGAAAAATTATTTTCTAATCTGCATCGTGATGTTCACGGTCTCCTCCTTTCTGTGTGGCATGGCGACCAGTCTGGTCGAGCTGATTATTTTCCGCATGATGCAGGGCTTTTTTGGCGGGGGACTGCAACCTAATCAGCAGTCCATTATTCTGGACAGCTTCCCGCCCGAAAAACGTGCAGCAGCGTTCGGGCTGACAGCCATTGCGGCCGTGGTCGGGCCGGTGATCGGGCCGACACTGGGTGGCTGGATTACCGACAACTTCTCATGGCGGTGGATCTTCTTCATCAACGTGCCCTTCGGAATTATGACAACGCTGGGTGTTGCTGCTCTGGTGGAAGATCCGCCGTGGTCCAGAAAGCGCAAAGCTCCGGTTGATCTGATTGGCATCAGCCTGATCACCATCGGGTTCAGCTGTCTTGAGGTGATGGTTGACCGTGGTGAGGATGCAGACTGGTTCGGCTCCACCTTTATTCGCATCATGTGCGTGTTTGCTGTTCTGGGGCTGGTGGGTGCCGTCATGTGGCTGCTGCATACGGACAAGCCTGCGGTGGACCTGCGCGTGTTCAAGGACCGGAATTTTGCCGTAGGCACCGCGCTGATGGGGGCTATGGGCGCGCTGCTTTATTCCTCGGCTATTATCGTGCCGCAGTTTGCCCAGCAGGTTATGGGGTATACGGCAACACTCGCCGGGCTGGTCCTCTCACCCGGCGGGATTGCGGTGATTATCCTCATCCCGATTGTGGGCAAGCTGATGAGTATCTTCAGCGTGCGTAGCGTGATTGCGCTGGGTTTCGGGCTGATGGGGCTGACGTTGTTCTTCTCCGCACAGCTGACCCCACTGCTGGATTTCAAACATCTGGTCCTCTTCCGGATGAGCCAGACGGCGTGTCTCGCTTTCCTGTTTGTGCCGCTGTCCACCATTGCGTATTCCACTATTCCGGGAAACCTGAATGCGGACGCATCCGCGCTGTTCAGTATGGCGCGTAACGTGCTGGGGTCTCTGGCAATTTCAGGGGCAACGGCGCTGCTGATGGAGCGCAAGCAGGCGCATCAGGCCCATATGGTCCACTGGATGACGCCGTATAATCAGCCGTATAATGACTATCTGGCTCAGGCACAGACTGCGGGCCTGAACCGGGGGCTGACGCCTGATGCCGCACAGTCTGTTGCGCAACATGTGCAGTATCTGGAATTTTCGCGTCAGGTGGCCATGCTGACCTATAATGAGGTCTTCATGATCCTGGGGATTGGCGCCTTCCTGTGCATTCCGTTCTGCTTCCTGCTGTCCAACATCAAGAGTGGCGGCAAGAGCAAAGGCGCCCATTGAGGGCATGCCGGTTTGCAGCCCTTCGGGGCTTCAGACCGGCTTTCCCGGTGCCTTGGATGTCAGAGGTTCTGTTCAGGTGAACAGTGCTCAGGCAGATATCGCGAAGGATGAGAAATCCCGCGCAAGGCGTTCATAAATCGGCTTTTTAAACCCGACATTTTCCGAGGGAAGTGCTGCAAGGTCTATCCACTGGAAGGCATCAAATTCCGGCGGAAGATGTGCGTCCAGCCGGATATCGGCATCCGTGCCGGTAAAGGCCAGTGCAAACCATTTCTGGGTCTGGCCCCGGAAGCGACCACCCAGTGCCTTGCCAATCAGATGCTCTGGCAGATCATACGTGATCCAGTCCGGGTGTTCGTGCAAAATGCGCAGAGTGCTGGCATCCAGCCCCAGCTCTTCACGCACTTCCCGAAACACGGCTGTTTGCGGGTCTTCCCCAGCATCAATCCCGCCTTGCGGGCATTGCCACACGCCTTCAGAAAGTGGGCCACCGGCACCGGGCTGGTCCGTGCGGCGTGCAATCAGAATGCGGCCATCTGCCCGAAAAATCATGGCGGCGACGTTGGGGCGATGGGGCAGGCCCTCAGCCTTTGAGAGGGGACTCATTGCGGAAATCCAAACGGCGATTGAGAGTTCTGGTTGTTGGTGCGCGGGTTGCTGACATGCACATGCATGGCCCCGTTTGCTGCCGTGGGGCCGCTTGGCGCTGCAGCTGGAGCCGCTGTGGGTTGTGGAGCAACCAGCATGCTGAGCGGCACCAGCGTAATACCCACGTCCTTCAGGTGAGGGATCCATGCCCGCAGGCAGGCGAGAGCAACGGGGCGTAGTGGCCCCATTACACCAATGGCGCGGCCATTTTTACGAGCCATCTGCTGAAGCTTGAGAAGCTGGATGTCAATATTAACGATATCTGTATCTGTATTGATCGCGACATCTGCTGTGCCAATGGCCCCCGGTCCGTCAACTGCTGTGGCAGGGGTAGCGTTCAGGTAGAACAGGCCGCGCTGATCAATGGCAGACAGAACCGGCTTGAAAGCCGGTGAATGCGGATAATCTCCGCCATTCTGGCCAGAAAACGCATTGGTTACCCCGGCATAACCAGCCAGATGAGAGAGCGTCCAGTTCAGGTTATCAATGTTTTTCTGCTCAGACAGAGCGGCCCCAAGTGCATTCGGGCCTGCATCTGTGCTGGCTGGCGCGCC
>NZ_CALLXM010000084.1 GCF_937875265.1 uncultured Acetobacter sp.
CTATACTGAGTAGAAAAATTAGACTATGCAAAATAATAAGAAACAGAAAACTGCGGGTGATAATAAAAATTATGAAAATTGTTATCATGACCGTTGGCACGGAAGGGGATGTGCGTCCCCACATTGCCCTTGGTGAAGGACTTCTGGCCCGAGGACACGCTGTAAGGCTGGCGGCAGACCCCTGTTTTGAAACCGCCATTACCAGATCCGGACTGAAATTTTCTCCTCTAACCGCTGATTTTTCCGGAATGATGCGTCATAACCCACAGGCGTTAGATGGCAGCAACGGCATGGCGGCGGCCCGCGTGGTGGTGGCGGAAACACGCCGCATGGCGCAGGACTGGCCCGCACAGGGGCTGAAAGCGGCAGAAGGCGCAACATTGCTGATTGGGTCTGGCAATGTCTCGTTATTGGCAGCCAGTCTGGCAGAGCGGTTGCAGGTACCGTTTGTGCAGACCCAGTTGCAACCGCTGGAGGCCAGCCATGCGCTGCCGCCCGTATGGTTCAGACCCCGCCCGTTGTCTGCGTCTGTCAATTTTGCGCTCCATCGCACCCTGCGCCAGACAGCATGGTTGCTGATGCGGGACACGGCAAACCGCATGCGCCGCGCGCTGGATTTACCACTCTATCCTTTAAAGGGACCGTGGCATAACCCCAAGGCAACAGGCGGCCATATTCTGTTCGGGTTCAGCCAGCATGTGGTGCCCCGCCAGCCGGAATGGCCCGCACGCATTGCCATGCCGGGCTATTTTGTGTCTGCAAAAAATGCGGCCTACACACCAGATGCTGATCTAGCCCACTTTTTGCAGGCGGGAGACAAGCCAGCCTATATCGGCTTTGGCAGCATGGTGAGCGGAGAAGCCGCAGCCCTGGCAGCCACCGTGCAGGCAGCCGTGCAGCATGCGGGCCTGCGTGCCGTTGTGGGAAGTGGGTGGTCCAAGCTGGGGCAGTTTCTGCCCACTTCCGCGCGCATTCATGTGGTGGATCATGTGCCGCATGAATGGCTTTTTTCAAAAATGCGCCTGGCGGTACACCATTGTGGCGCGGGCACCGCTGCTGCTGCCGTGCGCGCCGGGATACCCACCGTGCCGGTGCCCTTTGTGGGAGACCAGTATTTCTGGGGTTGGCAGTTGCATCGCATTGGTGTTGCCACACCCACACAGAGCCTGCGCACCTTAACCGCACAGACACTGGGCGATGCCATGCTTCAAGCGACATCCCCGCATATGGTGGCCAATGCGGACCGGCTGGGCAGCTTGGTCCGGGCGGAAGATGGCGCGGCAAATGCCATAACACAGCTGGAACGCTGGGGGCTTCTGCACAGAAAAGCTTGAACGTCCAAGATTTCCAGCCGCGTAGTCACCCGCTGTAAAGAGACAGACTGCTTCTGAAAAGCCTGTTTCAACACTGTGGACGTATGAGGCTGGGTGGGTATTTTCATGACAGACAAAACGGCCCGTCGCCGCTGACGCGATGCTGTGCGGGTGAGGTGCCATGGGCGAAAAGGCAACGCTTTCAAGCATAAAAGAAATGCCTGATTGATCTGTGCAGTGTTTGACGCAACGTTTGAGAGAACAGGTCGTATTGTCCTGTGACCTACTTCTGCCCTCAGGCGTCGCTCAGCTGCGCCTCTGTTTTTCTACTGCTGGCTGTTCAGGCAGCCTTTAAGTCTGTCAGGTTTCCTCCGCTCAAATTCAATCAACTGGTCTGCAATAACGGCTGCATTTTCTGGGTCCAGCATTTCCATATGGGTGCAGTTGATATCTGTCACCATCAGTTTGCCTGTTATGTAATTCTGCCAGAAAGCCGGGTTATCCCTCATGTCTTCCATGCCCCGCTGCTTGGCGCGCAGAAACAGCAGGTCTGCCTGCACGCGCAGCGGCTGCCAGTTACGCATCATTTCCAGATTATGGCTAACCCCCTGCCTTATGGTTTGCAAAAGGGTTGAAAAGGTAGCTTCATCCTGCACAAAAGCCTGTGCTTCCGGCAGCATGATCTCTACAATCCGATCAGCCAGATCATCCAGTGTTTCTGGCATATTTTCAGAAAAATCGATCCCCAACATGGCAATGGCGTTTTTCACCAGCCACGTATCATCCATCCGGGCCAGATCCTTGCCAGCCTCCAGCGCTGCTGGATCATGCAGCGGGTATGTATCCAGCATGACCAGTGCGGAAAGAGACTCGCCTTCTGCCATCAGACGGGCCGCCACAGCATGGGCCACCAACCCACCCATGGACCAGCCAATAAAACTGTAAGGCCCATGCGGTTGAAGCGCACTGATCTGCTCCAGATAGAGTTCTGCCAATTGCTGAATGCTCTGCGGCCGGTGGGGACCATGCAGCCCCATATCCTGCAAACCATAAACAGGCCGTTCCGCCGGAAGATGCGGCAGCAGCGCCGTAAAACCGAGAGACACCCCTAGGATGGGCGGAAAACAGAAAATCGGCTGGCCTGTGCCCTCGGCGCGCAGGGGCACAACCGTTTCCTCAAACACATCCGGCACGGCATGCTGGTGCTGCAAAAGCGGGGCCAGCTGGGCGATGGTGGGCGCACCGAACAGGGAAGCCACGGGAAGTTCATAACCCTGTTCAGTCAGGGCTGTGGCAAGCTGCACGGCAGCGAGGCTATCGCCACCAAGATCGAAAAAATTCTCGTTTATCCCGAAATCCTTGCGCTCCAGAATATCAGACCACAGGGTAAACAGAAGCTGCTCCTGCGCTGTTTGCGGGCTTTCATGCTGGGGAAGAACATGCTCGGCGTCCTCCGGCTCTGGCAGCATTTTTCTATTCAGTTTGCCCGATGCCGAAAGTGGCAGGGCGGCCAGCACCACAAAGCGGGAGGGCACCATCTGGGCGGGCAGAAGCCCTTGCAGGTGTGTACGGAATAACGCAAAATTCTGGGCTTCCTCCTCTGGCGTGACGGTCTCCGCCTGTGCGGCAACAGCAGGCACCAGATACGCCACCAGAACCGGCCCCTGCGCCTTTGGCCACACCCGCACCGCAGCCTGTACAATACCGGGCAGTGTAAGCAATGCGGCTTCAATTTCCGCCGGTTCTGCCCGCACGCCTTTTATCTTGATCTGCGCATCCGTACGGCCAAGCACGGTAATGGCACCATCAGGCTGCCGGACGGCGCGATCTCCGGTAAAATACAGGCGCCCATGCGGTATTTTGCTGAATGGGTCTGGCCGGAAAACCGCCTGTGTCAGATCTGGGCGGTCCAGATAGCCCGTGGCAACGCCAGCGCCCGCAATAGCCAGTTGCCCCGGTGTACCCACGGGAAGCAAGCCACCTACGGGGTCCAGAACATAACATTGAGTATTGGCCAATGGCTGCCCCGCCGGGATGGGCTGGCCGCGTGAACCATCTTCCACAGTGACGGCATGGAAGGTAGACCAGATTGTGGTCTCGGTCGGGCCATAAACATTATAGACAGCGCGCGCATGTTTCTGAAGCGTCCGCGCCAGAGGCACTGGCAGGGGTTCCCCGCCAGAAAGCACGCGCACCTGCGCCAGACAACGGCCCTGCCCGGCCCCCACCAGCATCTGCCACAAGGCTGGCGTGGCCTGCATGAGGGTGACACCATAGTGTTTCACGATGGCGGACAGCAGTGTGGGGTCTGTCACGGTTTCACGTCTGGCAAGCACCACATGCGCACCGGCCTGAAGCGGCAACAGCAGTTCCAGAATGGAAATATCAAATGTGACAGACGTAACGGATAACCAGCATTCCTGCGCACCCAACGCCAGTTTATCCTGCATGCTGCACAAAAGGTTGGTTAGGGCAGACCATGGCACCACCACGCCTTTGGGTATACCGGTGGTGCCGGAAGTATAGATGACATAGGCCGTATCCTGCGGCACCACTGGCTCACGCTGGGTGTCCGGGGTGGAAAACATGGTTGCGAGCATGCCATCTTCCGCAAGCCCCAAAACGGCCGAACCATCTGGCAGGCCAGTTGGCAGGGTGTCTTCTGTCAGAAACAGGGCGGGCCGGGCATTGGCGATAATGGCAGCATTGCGCTCACGCGGGCCACATCTGTCCAGCGAGAGCCACGCCGCCCCGGCGGTCATTGTGGCCAGCATGCCGATCACCTGCCGTCTGTCTCTGGGCAGCATCAGGCCGACAACATCACCGGGACCGATGCCACACGCCATCAGATGCTCCGCCAGACCTTGCGCTGCATGGAGAAGAGCCGCGTAGGACACAGGGCCCCGCCCATCCGTCAGCGCTGTTGCCGTGGGAGCGTAGGCAGCATGCCGCGCCAGATCAGCCACCAGGGCACGTGGGCCCCAGTTGCTGGCCGTTGCGGTTTCATCCGCCAGCAAAGCCTTGCATTCGGCAGCGTCAAGAAGCGGATAAGCGCCTATGGGCTGGGCAGGATCTGCCAGAATGGCCTTTATCAAACGCATCACGTGGCGCAGATGACGCTCCAGCATCGAACCATCATACAGGGTCGGGTTGGCATAAAGGCACAACTCCAGCCCCTGCCCGTCCTGACGGTCAAATACAAAAAAAGTCAGATCTTCCATCACCCCATTGCTAAGGTTCCGGTTGCGTGCCGGGCTGCCACCGAAGGAAAGATGGTAATCAAACGGCTCTATATTAATGCCGATACGTGAGAGATGCTGCTGTGTATCATGAAACCCCAGAACACGCCGTAAATCCTCATACCGGAAAGCCTGATGCCGGAGCGCCCCGTGCAGGGCGCGGCGCACTTGAAGCAGGATTTCTGAAAAACCCAGAGTGTAGGCCATGGTAAAACGCAACACCACGGCATTTGCTGCCATGCCTGGCACACGCCGCATCTCCCGGTCTGTGCGGCCGGTAACGGGCATGCCCAACGTGAGGTCTTCCTGCCCTGTCATGCGAAAGATGTAGGAGCTCAGAAGGGCCGTGAGCATTTGCGGCAACGTCACGCCAGCCTGCTGTGCCAGACCCTGCATCTGCTCCACCATGGCGGGCGGTACAAGCACATTGCGTTCCACAAACCCCAGCCGTTGCAAAGGCGCTTCCGGCACACTGGGCGGCAGAAGAGAGGCCAATGTGACTGCCTCTGGCGGGGCGGCAAGCTGGTGTTGCCAGTAAGCCTGATCTTTCTCACGCCGGGGGCTGGTGCGGTAAGCGGATTCCTGCGCAACAAGCCGTTCAAGGGGCAGGAACGTGCAAGGAGCGGGTTCGCGCCCTTCCACCAAGGCATTGTACAGTTCGGCCACGCGCGCCACAATCAGGCCACCGGAAAAGCCATCAAGCACAATATGATGACAACAATGAAACCAGATGAAAGTGTCAGCAGAAAGCTTGATCAGCGCACAGGTCCATAACGGATCTTCCGCCAGATCAACCGGCTGACTGATGCGTGCCATCATCCACTGTTGCGCCTGCGCTGGGGCATCGGGCCTGGTGGAGAAATCCACAAACGGCAAGGGGCAGCGCAATGTGGGTAGAATGACCTGATAGGGGCCATCCGCTCCCATGCGGATGCTTACCCGCGTGGTTTCCGCCTCCTGCGCCACCTGAACAAGAGCGGCACGGAACAGGGCGGGATCAACCGGGCCAAGAATTTCCACTGCTTCCGCAATGTTGAACGTGCCGCCCTGCGTGCGCAGCAGGGTTCCCATCCACACGCCACGTTGGGCTGTTGTGAGCGGCAGGTGTATTTCCCGCAAAGTTTTTCCGCTCATTTGAAGACCATCTACGGAATTAAGTTTATGTCTAAAAAATGAAAAAGCCAGGCCCCTCTTATAAAGAAGAGCCTAGCCCACATCAGTCGTTACAACCTGATAGCTCAGGCAGAACGAACAGTTACCGTCTCTGTTTTGTTTTCTTTTTCAATATAAGGCCCTGCAGCAAGAACACTTACTGACAAGATACCCATCATACCATGTTTAAGATAATCACCCAATGGGAGCAGAGCATTTCCGTTCGTCCATGCTGCACCTTGCCACCCCATATCAGCGTGCCAGCCCTTAGGCTTTTCTGCAGTAAGATGAGCAGTAATCTCGAACTGCTGTTTTACGCAGACTAGACGCACCTCACCGACGGCAACACCCATGTAACGACGATCATCCACAAAGGGGCCAATAATATCGTTGGGCCGGCTGGACCGAGAAACAACACTTACGGATTTAGTGCCAGGCGGCAGCATGAAACTGTAATCCTGGCCGGTATGGCGCATAGGCCTAATAATCGCACCTGTTTCTGTGATCAGATGAAGGTTTGGCTCACTAGTCAGTTCAAGCTTTGGTTCAGATACTTGATCACCTGAAGTGCGGTTTCCAAGCCACGTTTCGCGCCATTCGATGGCACGGAACAGGGGCTCAACAAATGAGCGCTCAACACCCAGCGGGGCACCAGCGTCCTCTTCCCAACTTTTGACTGCACCACAAAGGGTCGCAATTTTGCCTTCCTGCCGGAAAGAAGACCGGTTACCGGTATCCAGATAGCTTTCGGTCAGCATCCCATCGGCAGTGATGACAGAATGCTGTTCAGTTTCCACATGATAATAGTCGTAAGATGAAATGGATTTATCATAGAAGATCGAAACGCCGTTCACCAGCATACGCACTGGCACAAACCGGTCTTTGAAAAAGAGGCAATGTTCCGATGTAATCAGCATGTCCTTGTAAGGAACGCCATCAGCAATTGCGTCTTTAAGAATACGAACAGGCCAGCCAGCTTCATCATCGGGCAGGTTATGGCGAACGTTGACATGGGATTTACCAACCCAGACAACAGGGCGCACGATATCCGTATTATTCCGCCAGTCGAATGCAATGACATCATCACCGATCTGGACGTCTTCGACTGCCACCTCGCCAGTCGTGGTGCGGATCATACTACCTGACAGAAAACAGGTAATAACACCCCCATGTCCGTCAGACTGTGTGAAATCGTAGGAGTAACCTAAAGTGACAGGCCATCCGACAGCCTGCCCATTTTTTTTGAGATCAAAAACATCACCCTGTAAAGTAATGGTACGACCCGCCCCGATAATGCCCAGCAGACTGATACCATCGCCGATAGTCGTTGTGTTTGTCGCAGCATTATAATACGCCGGGATTTTGCTTGATTGAGGAAAGTCCATCACAAAATTTTTAGGAATTGTTGTGGTTGTTTTTCCATTTGCATCAACAAAATTGATTGGAAGATTCAAGACTCCCAAGCCAAGCCCGGTAGGCTCAACTTTAATTTCACCTCCAGCTGGTCCTACAGTAACGCTATTGAGTACCTTTGCGCCAATGAGACTACCTTGAAGATCAAGAATACCGCCATTAACTGTGAAGCTTCCCACTACATTGCCATTGAGAATACCCCCACCCACCTTGGCAGTCGCTCCATTTTCCACAGTAATCGTGGAAAGTGCACTAATCCCAGCAAGTCCGGCGGACAGATCTACGACGACCGGATCTCCAGAAGGAGTGTTAGCATTTTTCGTAACTACAATTGATGACAGGCCACTTACGCCGGCTAGAGACGATAAATCTCCACTGCTATACACCGTAGCCACGCCTAGGTTGATCGTAATTAATGCGGCTGACATTTGCCTAACTCCTGATTTACGCATGTGAGGTTAGCCCCACCTGCTTCATGAAATTCTTCTTAATTTTATTTCATAGAAAAATTGTTTGCACAACAAAAACATCACCTGAAGCAAAAAAAAACTAACAAATATATTTTGCGTAAATCAGGATTTAATCAAACAAATATCACGATAAGATGCCCCTTTCCTGCAAAGTAAATGGGTGTTACGTGGGTCAGAAAATTAGGGTATGCACGGGTCAGAACAGTGGGACAGACCCTTGATATACAAGTGAAAAATTTAAAAGAATTTGGGTGCGTAAAAATTTACCGCGAAGAAGCGAGCGGTGCGAATGCCGAGCGTTCACAGCTCAAAAAGCTGATTACCTCGCTTACTGAAGGTGACGTCGTGGTTGTTACCCGTATCGATAGACTCGCGCGCAGTACTTTCGATCTCTTTTCTATAGTTAAAGACATTACGAATAAAAAGTCACAGTTTCATTCAATAGCTGAACCGTGGACTGATACGAGCACCAGCACCGGACGACTAATGCTTGCTGTGCTCGGTGGCCTTGCGGACGTCGAACGGGATCTGATCAGAACCAGAACATCCGAAGGCCGCGTTAGAGCCATCCAGCTGGGGAAGCAGATGGGACGACCATCCAGACTGACCACCGCGCAAAAACGAGAAATCAGAGTAAAAAGACAAAACGGAACGACTCTCAAGTCTTTGGCAACAACCTATGGACTCAGTAAAAGTGCTGTTTCCCGAATTGCCCGGTCTCATGATACAAGGGAAATGACGACAAAATTTCCATCTGATACCCATGGTGATACATGAAATGCTTTCAATAAACTTAAATATGAATCGTAATTCTGCCCCATGTTGAAGATTTTTATGGTGAACCGTTAGGACTTAATGGAAGGCTTCAGAGAGTGTCTGGCCCGCCGTCTTCCTATTATGAGAACCATTATGGCGCTGTCCCACCACCCCTACCTGAAAGTGGAGTGTATCTGGATGACATCACAGCCTTGCACTCTCTGCAATGGCCTCTCTGGGGAGGCAGAAAAACGGCTGTCGCGCTGTCAGC